>CAADGJ010000042.1 GCA_900696505.1 uncultured Nitrosospira sp. | reverse complement strand
TCGAGGCCCCCGAGCAATTTATCCGCTTCTCCGAAGATGGTATCAATCTGACCAAAGAACTCGAACATTACGAAAACCGTCTCATTGGGGAAGCGCTACGCAAGGCAAATGGCATAACCAGTCGGGCGGCGCAGTTGCTGCAAGTCAATCGGACGACGCTGGTGGAAAAACTCAAACGGAAAGGCTTTGATCCGAAAAGTCACGGCTACTCGATCCAAAACTGACAGATCTTACGCCCTCTCTTGCCATGTCATTTTTTTGACCGCCCCCTCGTTAACGTCGTTGGTATTTCTGACACCTCTCTAAGTTTTCCGCCTCGGTTCGTCTAAATCATCAAGCGATGCAGTGAGTTACCGGACTCCTCTAGGGGCACAGGACTTGCTGAATTGCCGCCTGTGCGAAATTCATCCACCACAGCCCGCTACGTCCTCACAGCCATAGGCTATGTTGTAAGTTGGCTTCTTTTTGTAGGAATCGTCCCTGCCACGGCCACGGGTGGCCTTTCCACGATGCGACAAGAGCTGCCGGCCATGATGGCGGAGCCATCGGAGCTCGTTCGTGGAGCATTACCTGATCCAGGTCCACGTTTCGAGCGGCTGCCGGAAATTCCGGAATGGAAGCAGTTCGAACAGGGAGTCGGTCTCTACCATGAAGGGCAGTATCTCGAGGCACGCCTCCATTTCACGAACATGCTTCGCGACCGCCGGGAGTCGCCGCTCAGATCGTCCATCCAGGCGTTCCTCGCGGAAAGTACCCTTCAGAGTCACGACCCTGGTGTCCGCCCACTGGACATCATCGACCAATACAAAACACTCATGCGCGAGAACCCGCAATCGACGAATGCCAAGCGGGCCGCCTGGCGCATCGGCGATGTCTATCGCATCGAAGGGTGGTTCCAGGAAGCGCAGATTGCCTATCAGCATGCGCTTTCCCTGTCGGAAATCGACTCGTTTGATGCCAACCGGGCAATGCTCGGTCTCGCCTATGTCCAGCGAGGTTTTAAAAATTGGAAAGAGAGCACCCAAACCTTCGATCACGTATTGAAGCGGACCGTGGATCCCACGCTGCTGGTCTCTGCCTCCTTGGGCGAAGCCCACAGTCTCTATCGGCTGGGCCGGATGAAAGATGCCGACGCGCTCTACGAGAGTATTTCCGGCCGATGGCCGGCCGCGCTGCGGAGCGATGCCTTTGCGTTGCTGCGGTATGCCGATACGGCAGGGGAGGCCAAGCGCGGTCCGGTCATGCGGGAGCAGTTGCTGCATTTCTATAATCTATATCCAAACCGGCCTGAAACTCCGTTTGTGCTGACTTACCTCGCCGATAGTTACAAAGAAGCCGGGCGGTGGGCTGAGTCGAGCATTTTCTACGCAGCGTTATTAAGCCAATACCCCGAGGCTCCAGTGGCCGCGACAGCCCGCCTTCGATATGCCGATGTGCAGGAACATCTGGATCCGGAGGGAGAAGAGATCAATCTTCGACATACCATTTCGGCGCATCTGGACCATGTTCCCTTGAAGGCAGGGGAGATGCTCAGTCCTCGCCGATTATTCGAGCAGAGTGCCAAGGACAATGAAGGATCAATTGTCGGCAGCGAGGCGCTATTCCACCTTGGAGAAACCTTGGAGAGGGCAGGCAAGCCAGAAGGTGCCGTCCGTGCGTATGAACAGGTGGTGTTACGCAGTGGAAAATTCGACAACGATCCCTGGCCGGAAAAAGGCGGCGTGCAGCTGGTCCGTTTCCTTCGCCCTCGTCTTGAAGCCGCGCTTAAAGCAGAAGACGATTTTGAACTGATCAACATCTTCCATCGGCACGGGCCGTTTGCCGATCGGTTGTATGCCGGCACAGAGCTGTTGCTCAAGATTGCAGAGGCACATCGTCGCTTAGGATTTCCCGTGGAGTCCGCGCGGCTGTTCCAGTCACTGGTTCGCGATGCAAAGGCAGAGAAGTTCCATGAAGCGGCGCTCATGGGGCTGGCATACAGCTACATGGAACAAAAAGATATGCGGGCCGCGCGCTCGGTGTTTGAACGGTACCGCCTGGAATTTCCAACCGGCCGGTTGTCCGGGGAGGCCTTGCGTGGAATTCTGAACTCGTTCGAGGGGGAAGGAAATCTCGCCGCCCTGCTCAAGCTGGGCAAACAATGGTTGGCTCACAATCCGCGGCACCATGACCGCACGATGGTGCAGCTCAAACTCGCGGCCGTGTTGGCGCAGTCCAAACAACCCGCCGAGGCGGCGGCTATTTATGACGGCCTGATCAAAGCCGGTCAGGAACTTCCCGCGGCAGACCTGCTGCGGCATGCCGAGGTGCTGGCTCGTCTGAATCGCCGGTCGCAGGCACTGTCCATGTACAAAGAGGCTGTCGTCGCTGGCCTTGAGCCGGAGCAGGAGGCGTGGGCCCAACTACAGATGGTTCAACTGGCACGCGGTGAGAAGCGCGAGGATTTCGCGAAAAACGGTCTGCGTGCACTGAGCGTCAATCCCGATAGTCTCGTTCGCCGCATGGCAGCCATGTTGGACAATGAATTGCCGGAACCACCGGTCGACAAACGGGGGAAAAAACCGTGATCAGGCAGGAAGGCGACACCACCAACAACGATTTGCTGACGCGCGCGTTTCGCGATTTTGATCAGGCCGCCACTGTCCTGCAGCAGTCGTACGATGCGTTGACGACGCGGCTCCAGCAAATGGATCTCGAGCTCGCGCAAACCAATGCCAGTCTCCGCGAGCATCTTCGCGAAACCGAGGAAATGCGTGCCCATGTCACGGCCGTGTTGGAATCCCTGGACACCGGCGTCATCGTGGCCGACTCACAGGATGTGGTGGTGCGGTGCAATCATTCCACAGAGCAGCTGCTGGGCGTACCACAGGCTCAACTGCGAGGGCGCCAGGCAAGCGCCGTGTTGGCAGAAATCCGCAAAGACCATGGAGAGTACCCGCTCGTGCTCCCCAGCGGCGTCACCATCGCCCTCTCACAAACCGACCTCACCGACGAATCCGGGAACCCGATCGGAAAACTGGTGTTGATCCATGACGTGACGCGCATTCGCCAGCTTGAGGATCGGTTGCAACGGCGCAACCGGTTGGAGGCCATGGGCCAGATGGTCGGCAGCATCGCCCACGAAATTCGAAACCCGTTAGGCAGTGTCGAGTTATTTGCCTCCATGTTACGCAAGGACCTTCGGGACCAGCCTCAACTCCGGAGTTATGCGGAACATATTTCCATGGCGGTTCAATCCATGGATCAGCTCCTCTCGAACCTGCTCGTGTATACCCGTCCCGACTGTTCGCGCCTGGGATGGCATGACACGGAAGTACTGATACGCGAAGTGCTGACACTGGCCAGTCACGCCACCCCCCCGGACACCGTCGACGTCCGCTGCCACGTGCATCCGCTTGTACCCAAGCTCTGGTGCGATGGCCCCAAGATGAAACAGGTCCTCTTAAATTTAGTCTTGAATGCGGTTCAGGCCATGCCGGAGGGCGGGACGCTCACGCTCACGGCCTGTCCATCCCCTCCGGAGATCCAGGAGGTGCCGGCGGTTCATATCACGGTAAGCGACACCGGTACGGGCATTCCGGCTGAATTGCAGTCGAGAGTATTTGATCCGTTCTTTACCACGAAGGATCAGGGGACCGGGTTGGGCCTCGCCATCGTGCACGCCCTGGTCGAAGCCCACCACGGGCGGATTGATGTGGAAAGTCGCCCGGGCCATGGCACCTCGTTTGT
>CAADGJ010000041.1 GCA_900696505.1 uncultured Nitrosospira sp. | reverse complement strand
GGATTGCTGTTTTCGATTTCCTTTGTGATGGGATTGACCAAACCCTGGGTCACGGTCTTGGGACACGGGATCTCAGGCCGTGACCTGATCTTGGTCGGAGGCGGCCTGTTTTTGATGGCCAAGGCCACACATGAAATTCACAATAGCTTGGAGGGTGTAGAAGAAGGCCACTCGCCCACCGCTGCCGCCAGCCTGGGCATGGTGTTGGTCCAGATCGCGTTGCTCGATATTGTGTTCTCGCTGGATTCCGTCATTACGGCGGTCGGCCTGGTGGAACATGTCTCGATCATGGCGGCGGCGATCATTCTCGCCGTGGTCGTGATGTTGATGGCAGCCAAAGCCATCGGCGATTTTGTCGAGACGCATCCGACGATCAAAATATTGGCGCTCTCGTTTTTGATTCTGGTGGGCGTGACCTTGATGGTGGAAGGGTTCGACGTGCATGTGCCCAAGGGTTACATCTATTTCTCCATGGCCTTCTCCGTAACGGTCGAGATGCTGAACATTCGCATGCGCAAAAAGCGGGCTGTGCCGGTCAAGCTGCATAGCCGGTATGCGGAAGAACCGCGGCAATGAGGGGCCCTCAGGGCGTTCTCTCCCCGCCTATTCCCCGTGAAGTCCTTCGGGGACAGACAGGAGATAATTGGCATCCACCGATTCCTCCCAGGCGCCTTTTCCCTGGGCATTTCCCATGGCCCACCCGCGCATGAACACTAAGCTCAACACCGGCTCACTCGTCGGCACTGCTGTCGGCCTCGTCTCCGTCTGATCCATCACGCGCCCCACCACCGTCACCCGCGCCCATTGTTTCCATTTGGGAGGCAAGAGGGAGGCGTCAGGAACGACCACCCAGTAATACCCCGCTTCCGGGCCTTCGTTGATGGTTGGACGATGAGGCCGATAGTCTTTATCGAGCGGCCGGTTTTTCACATGCAGCCACAGCCGCTGTCCCTGCTGCTGTTGATCCACTACCACCCCACCCAGGATGACCGTCTTGCCTTGATATGTTTCCGGCGCGGCGGCAAGAGAGGTCAAGGTGACTCCCGGCTCGGCCTTCTCAATATACTTAGATGGCAAGGTACTACAGGCGGTCACGAGTATGAGACTCGCAGAACATGCCAGTAATCGAGTCAGCAGACCGTTCACATCGTCCTCCGTTCGTCGCAACCTCGATGCACCGATGCAATCAGGCCTGACGCGGCTTCCAGCCACTGAGCGCGCACCGCCTGGCCACCAGCGGTATCATGCTCTCAAGATCCGCCGCGACGCTGGTCATCACTGTGTCGGCCAACCGGGCATCATCGAAACATTCATAGGCATCGTCGAGAAATCCACCGCGTAACAGCGGATGCTGGAGAAACCGTTGCCCAGCCCCGCTCGGCACTTCAAGCGGCTGCTCGATCACGTCGATCCGCTCCATCTTCAGCTGTTCGAGCCAACCACGCGCCTCCGCTGCGGACGGCCGTTCCGCCACATGCGCAGCGAGCCGTTCACGCTCCATCGTCAACCCATGCCGGCTCATTTCTCGATCAATCCGTTGCCACATGGAGTCGAAGGTGCCGAGCGAGGGAAAGGTCAGCACGATTTGGCCGCCGGGCTCGAGATGTGCAATCAGTCCCCTCATCGCCTCGAACCGGTGCGGCCGGAGGAACATGACGGACAAATTGCCGGTGATCCGTTGGAAAGTGGGAAAGGACGGGGGCAAGGCCCGCATATCGACACATTCGAACCGGAGCCAGGGCAACTCACCTCTCTGCACTGTCCTGGCATTGGCCACCTGTCCGCGACTCATATCGATCCCGAGGACGGAGCCGGTCGGCCCCACGTGCTCGGCCAGATAAAAAGCCGGAATGCCGTGGCCGCAGGCGATATCCAGGATGGTGAGACCGGGATGCAGATCGAGTTGCGCCAAGAGCAGTTCCGCAAAGGGTGTGGACCAGTCATCCTGCGCAGGAAGGGGCCAGCGCGTAGAGGGGGATGCGGAGGACCTGCTCATGACATTCCTTTCGCCGGGTGTGATGGCTCTCAGCCGCATCTTACCCGAAGGGTAAAGGACAAGTCAGAACTCTCTTCGGTCACCTTCACGCTCACAACCGGTCAAGCAGCTGCTGCTTTTTCGTACGATAGTCCTCCTCCGTAATCAAACCCTGCTCCAGAAGGCGTTTGAGCAAGCTGAGTTGCTCCTCCAGCGAGCGTGGCGGAACCGGTTGAGCAGAGGGCTCAGAAGAGACCGGAGCCGGATTCGCAGAGCTCGCGATCTTGTACTCGATCACCAGTTCGTCGGGGTCGGAGCGGAACGGATTCCCGCCGTCCACGGTCGCTCGCGCGATCGCCTGCCCTCCACCTGGCACGAATTCATAAAACGCCCCGGCCTGCGCAAACAAGGGATCCTTCCAGATCTGTTTCCTGATCGACGGCATGGTCACCGCGATCCGACAGTTCGCCACACGGAGATGGATGAGGCCATCTTCGACAAACCAGGCTCCCGAGGTGATCTGTTCCAATCCCGTCTGCGACGGCCTGGCGAGCGCAAACACCACGTGCTCCT
>CAADGJ010000040.1 GCA_900696505.1 uncultured Nitrosospira sp. | reverse complement strand
GTTTCGTCCGGCATGGCTCACCTCGAGGGCCGGTTCTTTGCCATGTCGAATCTGGCGGGAATCTCCCTTGGTGCGTCGGAGCTCTTCGGCGAGGCAGCGGGCAGAGAGGCGAGTTGGTTCATAGGCAAAGGTCGGCGTAGCCGGGGCCCAACAGGTGACGATGAGATATCGGGCGGCCAAGCGCTGATCCCGTTCCAAAGAGTCGAGGGCGAACATGTCCTGATCGCCATAGAAGCGGAACTCCAGACCGGGCTTGCTGCGCAGGCGATTCAGTCGAAGCGGAGGGGCATGTAATGGTCCTCCGAGTTGGGAGGAAGGATCCAGCCGGTCGAGGCAGTGGAGTAGGAGTGGTCTGTGTTGCGCGGTCAACGGGGGTTCATAGATGGTGGCCAGTTCTTCCGCAAACGAAAGATCCCCTGCTCCCAGGTCTAACAACGAGGCCGGAAGCTGCTCCAGTAACACATCGAATGGATTGTGATGCGTCTGGACGAATCTGTCGATCGTGTCTGGCGTGACGGTCGGCAGGGGCCATTTGGCCATCGCTGGTCGTCCGACCTTAAAGAACACGCATAAGGCCCGGAGGGCTTTTGTGAGGGGAAGCCCCGTGAGCTGCTTGAGGAGCACAGCGGAAGAAGTGCGATCTTCAGTCGCGAGATCCACTGGTAACGCCGCCACCAGAGTCTGCTTCAGTCCGTCTGGTATGGAGGAAGCGTGGATCGCCTCGACGAGGGCTGTCCTGGTTGCGGGCCAGTCTGCCGAATGTACGAGGTGGCGCGAGGCCTCCCATAACGGCGCATCGAGCGATCTGACGGATGTGACCTGTTTCCGGAATGCGGCCAGGCTGTCGGAATCAACAGGCATCAGGAGTCAACGACCGGCGTGTGGGTTGTGGGTGATCGACCGTTCCGTTGCGTCGCGCAGAGTATCGGGCCGGTTGTAAAGGAGTCAAGCAGGTCGTCTTGCGGCTGCATGATGCGTATGTTAGGTAGACGATATGCGTACATCATTACAGCATTTACGTGAGAAGGTCTTGAACAACCTCAGCGGTGTCATCGCGATATTGGGTTTGGTGGTCGCTCTGGGAGGCTGCCAGGCGGCCGGGCCTGTGCCCCGGGTAACCCCGCAAGTCTGGGACGCATGGTCTGTCGGTCAGATACTGAATGCCAAGACGGGCCACGTCGTTTCAACGGCCGAGTGGTTGGAAGGGTTGGCCGGATATGACGTGATCTACTTGGGTGAGGAGCATCACAATCGATCCCACATCGAGTCCGCGCTGACGGTGCTGCGGTCGCTTGTCACCCGCGGGCGTCGGCCTGTGCTCGCGATGGAGATGTTCGGCTGGGAAGGCCAGCCCGCTCTGGATGCCTATCTCGAGACGAAGGAATCCGCTCGCCCGGAATTTCTCGAGCGTGTGGGATGGAAACAAAACTGGGGTGGCGCTTTTGAGGATTATGAACCGCTCGTGCAGTTTGCCAAGGATCAGCGGCTCCCGGTGCTGGCCATGAATCCTCCCAAAACGCTGATTCGTCAGGTCGTCAAGCTGGGACTGGCCCAAGCCAAAGAGCAGCCCGAATGGCGTCAACGGGGCATGGAGCAGGAGACGATAGTCGATGACCCGGCCTATCGCTCCCGTATTCTATCTCAACTCCAGGCCTGCCACGGAGGGGGGGCACCGGAAGACTATCAGACCATGTACGACGCCTCGATGGTGAGGGACGAGGGCATGGCGAAGACCGTCGCGGCGGCGGTGAATCGTGTTCGCGCTGCGGGCGACCCGACACAGGGGCCGGTGGTGAGTTATACCGGCGGCGGACACGTCCAATATCGGTTGCCGGTACCGAATCGCGTCGCTCGGCGTGTTGAGCACGGACTCAAGCAGGTGACCATCTATATGGCCACGTTGGAGCAGGACCGGGCCGCAGAGCTCTATCAATCCATGCAGGAAGGTATTGCAGATTTTGTGTGGTTGACCCCGCCTGGGTCTCAAGGGGCTCCTCGCCGATGCCGATAAGATATCGGGCGGTCGAGTCCTCGCGGCCCTGCCGTATTCTGTCGACCCCTGCAGGGGGCTCCGTCACCGGAATGGTCGGATCGGGGAACCTGCCGTACACTCGGGTCCCATGCCTGGATGATGGGCCTCAGGGGTAAGCATTCCATGACACTGCGGCGATCATTCGATAAGTTGCAAGGGCGACTCACTGGAACCAACCATTCCACAGGTGGCACGATGCGGGGGAAAATCGCATGTTCGGCGGATCGCCTCAGTTTACTGGAGGCGGACATGATCAGCTCCATCGTGGAGCCCAATGCGTTTCAAATCGGAAAGCAATACCAGACGGAACGCCGGGTGCAGCTGACCGACGCCTCGGATACCGAGTTCACCTCCTCTGTGATGGGCAATTCCGGGCTGTACGAGCAGACCATCCGTCTCCATAACGGGCACCTGGAGGCCAAGTGCTCCTGTACCCTCCACGAGCAACCGATCTGCCGGCACGGTGTTGCTGCGCTGCTCGAATATCAACGATGGTCGAAGGCTCGCGTGGTCCCCAGGGCGCGACCTGCAGCTCCCCGTCTTGAAGCCGAACGGGCAACCACGAAATCCGCTCCCTCCGGGGATGTGAAACTCAGCGAGTTGAATCAGTTCAGCGACTGGATGCAACGAGTCGTGCAGGCTATTCAATCCGGTCAGCCGGTTCCTGCACAGCCCGATATCGAGCCGGGCCTGGTCTCGACCTGGACCCGGATCATTCAGCAATTGGATGAACGACGGCGGGAAAGCGAAGTCGCGCAAATTGAACTCGATACGGATATTCGCAATCGTGAAGCGGTCGTCGCCCGCCTGACTCAAGATTTGGAAGCCTCCGCAAAGGAAGCCAAATCCTTACAGGTGATTTGCCGGGATCTCCAGCGGGAGGTGGATCAGCATAAGGCCTACCTGTCTAAATCGACGGAGTTGTCACGACACGTCGAACAATTCGAGGGCGAAGTGCGGGCCATCGCCGGTCTTTTGACAGAGAAAGGCCGGCGCTTGGAAGGCCTCTCCGATACCTGTCGAGATGTGGCCACGATGTTGAAAGCCCTGGGGAAGGTGTAGCGGCTACTTCCGCCTTCAAACCGGCCCTGTCTCTTCCAATTCCGAATCGAATCCTTCTTTCTGTCCCCCCTTGCGTCATCCCCAGTCCGTTCAGTACAATGCGGGCCTCTTTGGGGATTCCTTGACTACAAGGGGGAGATCATGAACAAGCTGATAGCAGGAGTTTTGGGTGGAATCGGGGCGCTCCAGGCGACCAATGCCTTGGCCAACGTCAGTGAAGGGCCACCGGATTACAGTGGCATCACGGGCCTGTACTACGTCCTGATTGCTCTCATCTTGGCGTTCGGGGTTTACGACACCTTCTTCAAGAAGAGCTAACCAGCTCCTCAGGCTCGAGCGGCGTGAAACGTTTCTCCGTTGCGGAAGGCGGAGGGGATGTTTCACGCCTTCTTTTTGCTGGTCGGGGAATGGGACTCGCCGGATTTCAGCAGCGGAAGCAGGGTGTGCAACACGTTCTGAACGACAATCCGATAGCCTTCCCCGGTGGGATGAATGCCGTCGGCTTGGTTGAGCTTCTGGTCGCCGCCCACTCCTTCCAGAAGAAACGGAATCAGTGCAAGCGCATGGGCCTTGGCTAGGTCCCGATACATCGCTTCAAATTGTGTGGTGTACTCCTCGCCGTAGTTCGGTGGCAGCTTCATGCCGGCCAGAATCACCTGTACCCGCGCCTCTTTCAATCGTTTAATAATCGTATCCAGGTGCGACCGAGTTTCCGGCAGGCTCAACCCGCGCAATCCATCATTCCCCCCTAATTCGAGAATCACGACGGACGGTTTTCCGGCGAGGAGCCAGGATACTCGACGCAGTCCTCCTGCGGTCGTGTCTCCGCTCACCCCCGCATTGAGCACCTGATAGTGAAGGCCGAGTGTATCCAGCTGTTTCTGCAGCTGCGCCGGATACGTGTGTTCGGGGGAGACGCCCAGGCCGGCAGTCAAACTATTGCCGAATGCCACGATTCTCGGTCGGCTGTCGGCCTCTGGCACCGTCGTCGTAGCCGGCGGGCCCGCTGAAGGCTTGTCGTCAGTCGCCGGCTGAGGTGGGGCAAGGCTGGCAGGCGCGGATGATGAGGGAGGACTAGAGGCCAGGGGAGATTGATCGCAGCCGACGAGCCCGCTCACGAGCAGGACGATAAGGCTGCCTGTCATCAGTCGCGGGATGATGCGGAAAAGGTCCGAGCAGGTCGTCATGCGTACAGTATAATATGAAAACTGTTTTTGCATGTGGAGTCTACGGATCAACAGGATGATGATTGCCACTCAACAGGTGACGATGCAATTAGAGGCCGGGGGCGAGACGGTCAGGATTCTGGATGATATCACCCTTGAGATTCCAGAGAAGCAAACCGTGGCGATTGTCGGGCCGTCCGGCAGTGGCAAGTCCACTCTGCTGGGCCTGATTGCGGGGCTTGACCGGCCGACGTCCGGAACCATCTGGCTCAATGGCCGGGAGATTACCCGACTGAACGAAAAGGCGATGGCGCGCCTGCGCCTGGCCAACGTGGGATATATCTTTCAGTCCTTCCATCTCATTCCGACGTTAACCGCTCTGGAGAACGTGTCGATTCCGTTGGAGCTCGCAGGCGACCGTCATGCACGCCAACGCGCCATGGAATTGCTGGAGGCGGTAGGCTTAGGGCATCGGGTCTCGCACTATCCGGTTCAGCTTTCCGGTGGGGAACAGCAGCGGGTCGCAGTGGCGCGTGCGTTTGCCTGCCGGCCGCCGATTCTGTTGGCCGACGAACCGACCGGAAACTTAGACTCCCATACGGGGCAGCAGGTGATCCAGCTCATCATGGCGTTGCACCGGGACGCCGGCACCACCCTCGTGTTAGTCACACACGATCAACAACTAGCCGCTTCGATGGAGCGGGTTATTACCTTGCGAGACGGCCGGATCGGGTCTGATCAATTCATGGCATCTTCCTACGACGAGTCCGGCGACCGCCTATGAGGCCATTCTGGTTCATCCTGGCCTGGCGGGACTTGCGATCTTCCTGGCGGCATTTTGTCTATTTTCTCGCCTGTATCGCATTAGGCGTCGGGGCGGTAGTGGGGGTGTCTCTCTTTTCGGCCAACGTCGAACGCGCGGTGCTGAAAGAGGCACGGGGCCTGCTGGGTGGTGATCTGGAAATCCGGCTATCCAGGCCTTTAGGGGGACCGGGCTCCACCGTGCTCAAGGACCTGACGGGCCGCGGAATTGAGGTCACGCGTGTAGATGAGCTGGTCGCCATGGTGGCGCGGGTCGACCGTCGCGAAGGCGGAATGGACGTCACGCAGCTCGTCGAATTGAAAGCCGTCGAGCCGCGATATCCTCTGTATGGCGTCGTGCGGGTTGAGCCGGATCGACCATTGACCGAATTGCTTCATCCGGCCGGTGACCGTTGCGGAACCATCTGTCACGGGGCGGTCGTGCAGCAAGCATTGTTGATCCGGCTGGGCTTAGGCGTTGGTGATGCGATGAAGATTGGACAGGCTTCTTTCCGGATCACGGGCGTGATTCATACGGAGCCGGATCGCATGGCCAACATGTTCAGCCTCGGCCCGCGGGTGCTGATTTCGCAAGAAGGGCTGGCCGCCGCCGATCTGATCAAGCCGGGCAGCCGAATGCGTGAACGGCATTTGTTACGGCTTCCTGCCTCTATGGCACTGTCCCCGCTCCTTCATGAGCTGCGGGGCCGCCTTGGCGTCGAATCCGCGCGGGTGTCTTCTTATCGCGATGCCCAGCCACAGCTCAAGCAGTTTCTCGATCAACTCGCGCGGTATTTAGGCTTGGTCGGGCTGACGGCGCTGTTCGTCGGCGGCATCGGCGTGGCGCTATCCATTCATGCGTTCGTGCGAGAGAAGCTTCCCGCTATTGCGATTTTGAAAACCGTGGGCGCGGATACCGCAACCATTATCTATTCCTACTTAGGGCAGGCCGTCGGCTTAGGCCTGTTGGGTAGCCTGGGAGGGATCGGCATCGGCGTGGCCTTGCAAACAGTCCTTCCGCAGGCGGTGTCCACGTTGTTGGCGACGGATGTCCTCCAGCAAGTCGAGTTTACATCGGTGCTCTCTCTTTCAGCCGTGGCCCCTATCGGGAAAGGCCTGGGCTTGGGCATCCTGACGACGCTGTTGTTCAGCGTGTGGCCGCTGCTGACTATCCGGGATATCAAACCCGCTGCCATTTTCAGGCGTGAAGTGGAACGTGTTGGTGCGCCACTGGTGCGACGAGAGAAAGCCTTGTGGAAACGCGCTGGACAAGTGATGACGGCGGATCCCCTGCGAACCGTCTCGGCGGCGGGTATCGGGATCGGGCTGGCGGGCTTGTCTATGTGGCAGGCGGGATCGCTGACGATCGGCGCACTGTTTATCGGCGGCTTGGTGATCGCGATAGCGGTCTTGACCTTGGGAGCCCAGGCATTGTTGCGGGGACTCCGCGCGTTGCCCGTACCGCGGGAGTTGTCTTTGCGGCAGGCGCTGGGCAACATTCAACGACCCGGGGGGCAAACCCTAGGCGTGATGGTGTCGATCGGCGTCGGCGTGATGGTGATCCTGGCGATCGCGTTGCTTCAGCATGCGCTCGTGCGGCAGGTGGGAGAAAACCGTCCGTCCGATTCTCCCACCTTCTTTTTCATCGATATTCAACCGGATCAGGCACAAGCCTTCGGGGAGTTAGTCCATCGGCGCACCGGCGATTTTGCTCCCGATCTGACTCCATTGGTGCGCTCACGAATCCATGCCATTAATGGGCGGCCGGTGACTGACGAGCGCGAGGCTCAGCAGGATGAGCCGCCTGCTCAGTCGAAGGAAGAGAAGCGCAAAAGCTGGTATGTGACTCGTGAGTATGTGCTGACGTTTCTCGATCAGGTGCCCAAGGATAATAAGATTGTGAAAGGCGCCTGGTGGAAACCGGGGCAGGTGTTTCCGAAACCGCAGGTGTCTGTCGAGGAAGAAGCCGCCAAGAGTCTCGATCTTGATGTCGGCAGCCTGCTGGATCTCAACATTCAAGGAACCATTCTACAAGCCGAAGTGAGCAGCATCAGGAAGGTCGAGTGGGGGAACTTTTCCACGAATTTCTACATGATCTTTTCGCCCGGCTCGCTCGATGCAGCGCCGATGACATACGTCGCCACCGTGCGAGTGGCTCCCCAGGACGAAGTGGCCTTCCAGTCGGCCGTGGTGGCTGCGTTTCCCAATGTGACCGCCATTAACATCGGCGAAGTATTGAACAGCTTTGCCCGTGTGCTCGACCGCTTGTCGTTGGCGATTCGCGGCGTCGCGCTGTTTTGCCTGATGGCCGGCGCGCTGGTGATGGCGGCGGCCCTCGCGGCGACGCGCTATCGGCGGCTGTATGAGGCGGTGATCCTCAAGGCGCTTGGCGCAACCCGGGGGTTGATTGCCCGGTCATTTGCAGCTGAATATGCGTTGCTCGGATGTGTGGCGGGAATGATTGGCGTCGCCCTCGCCAGTCTGTTCTCATGGGCGATCTTACGATATATCCTGGAACTGCCGTGGGCCTTGGAGCTGCCCGTGCTGGGCATCGGATTGGGCTGTACCGTTCTGCTGACGCTCCTCGTCGGATTCCTCAGTACCTATCGCATTCTGGGCCAACCCCCGCTGACCGTGCTTCGCCACGAATGATCAATGATCACGGTGCGATAGAGGCTGCGACTCAATCAGGTCGACCTACGCGCTAACACGGCGCGAATCGCTTCGCGCTCACGCTCGCGAAATTGCACGGCGATATGGAGTTGTTCCAGGTTCTGTTCCAGCGTCTTTCCGCCGAGATCGATCTTGCGGGATGCAAAGAAGTGCCGGACGTCCTGTTCCAGTTCAGGGGTTGAGAGACCGGTGAGGCCCCCGCACATTCTCCGCAAACCGCTTTTCGGAAACAGCTTGTCCATCCGCTCCCAATTGGTCTTCACAAATTCCCAGGCCTTCTCGCGGATATACACGTTCTGAAGCAGGCTGCTGACGAGGAATGGCGCATCTTGCGTACGGATCTCGTCGGTCAGGGCTTTTGTTAACGTCCGTTCCAGCAGCTCCGGTCGACGGAACGCGGCCAGAGAAAAGAGATAGCGGCGTTCCTCTTGTGGAGTGGTGGCTTGGCGGAACCGGCCGGAAAATTCTTCGTAGCGAGCCTCATCCCCGGTGAAGGCCAGAATCGAAACGAGTGCTGGAATCACATTGGGATCGATCGGCCGGGACTTCTGCTGAAGCGCGGTGTAGGCCTCCCGCGCTTGAGCCTGAATGGTTTCGTCACGGCCCAAGGTGCCTAACGCGCGAATGATATCACCGCGCAATTCCTTGACGAGATCGCGCTCATCGGCACGCGGCGTCCAGCCGAGCTGCTGAAACAGGGGCGCAACCCGATCGCGTACCAACGCTGCGAGCAAGGGACGATCCTCTTCTTCCAGGAGATGGTTGATCGTGGAAAATGAACCCAGCATGACAGCCCAGACATGCGGATCCTGTTCACTGCGGAAATGTTCAGTCAAGGCGAGGTAGTCGGCGGAGGAGACCATGCCGGCGACGGTGGCGGCCCAGGTATCATTCAATAGGTTGAATCGTTCCACCGCAGTCAGGGTGTTCAGACCATCCTTCTGCAAGGCACTGAGCAAGTCGGCGCTGTATCGCACGCGGTAAAATCCATGCCCCCCTTCATTGGCCAGGATCGACGTCCAGCCCTCCGGCAGAGGAATGCGATTCTCTCGCTCACTGAGCAATACGTGTCTGGTTTGTGTGCCGCGCGCGGTGTTGATCCGCAGTTGAACCGGCACCTGCCAACGTGGCGACGCAGTGCCGGAGGGTGCCGTGGAGGAATCTTCCGCGTACATGAACCGGCGTTGCGTGAGCATCAACGTGGAGCGTGACTCGACGGAGAGGGACAACAAGGGATACCCGGGCGAGAAAATCCATTCGTTCATGAGCGCCGGGACATCCTGTTTCGCGGCGTGGCCAAGGGAGACCCAGAGGTCGGTGGTCTCGGCGTTCCCATAGGCATGTGCATAAAGGTAGTGGCGTACGCCGTCCCGGAACACCGTCGGACCGATATGTTGTTCCAGCATGCGAAGGACCGAGGCGCCCTTTTCGTACGTCAACACGTCGAACATGGCTTCGGCTTCCTTCGGCGCGCGCACGGGAAATTCAATCGGCCTCGTGCTCACCAGGCCATCCACCGATAATGCGGCGGCGCGTGCCATGCCGAAGGCTGTCCACCGCTCCCACTCCGGTTTCCAGGCATCGACTACCAGCATTTCCATAAATGTGGCGAAGGCTTCGTTCAGCCAAAGCCCGTTCCACCAGGCCATGGTGACCAAGTCACCGAACCACATGTGGGCGTTTTCATGGGCCACGACGTCCGCAATGCGCCCTTGCTCCGCATGTGTGGCGGTGCGCTGATCCAATAACAAGGCGGTTTCACGGAAGGTGATGGCACCCAGATTTTCCATCGCGCCGGAAGCGAAATCCGGAATGGCGATCAGATCGAGTTTGTCACCCGGGTAGGGAATATCGTAGTACTCGGCCAGAAAATTGAGTGAGTAGACGGCGATCTCGTGCCCGAATGGCGTCAAGTGCTGTTTGCCTGGTACGGACCACAGTCGGACCGGGGTCTGTTTGGCCATGATCGGCGCGGTCGACACCAGTTCGCCCACGATGAATGCCACCAGGTAGGTGGACATCTTCATGGATTCGGCGAATCGAACGATGCGTTTGCCGTTCTCCAGCCGTTCGTCCACGATTCTGGTATTCGAGATGGCCGTCAACGCCGGATCGATGGCTAAGGTGACGGCGAACACGGCCTTGAAGTGTGGCTCGTCCCAACAGGGGAAGGCCCGCCGCGCGTCCGTCGCTTCAAACTGCGTGGCGGCGAGGCTATGTGCGATACCCCGATCGTCTTTGTAGCTGCTGCGATAGAAACCCCGGAGCTTGTCGTTCAACGTTCCGCGAAAGGCGAGGCTCAGTTTCCACACACCCGGTGGAATGACCGCTGGGAAGGTGATGTGGCATCGCTGATGTTCATCATCCATCCGGACGGTCCCGGTGCGTGGTGGCTGTCCCTCGCCGGACAATGTCGCTGCCGACACCTCCAGCTCCGTCGCATTCAAGAGAATGTCAGTCGTGGGTTCAGTGACCGTCAGCGTGACGATCTCATGCCCCGTGAACGAATGTGAGGGGAGATCCGGCTCCATCCGCAGGTCATAGTATGTCGGAATGACATGGCGCGGGAGACGGTAGGGATCAGCAATTGCGGATGAAGTCGTCATAGTGTTGTGAGGATGTTGTTGGTTGTGCGTCGACGTTGTTTGGCTCCGGGCCTCAGGCACGAAGACCAGGGATGCGATTCCCGGCCATGCGCCCAGCCACAGGGCCGCATGGGTAGCGGCACGTACGGCCAGAGCAGCCGCCTGCCGGCGGGTTACCGGCAGGTCGCCCTGCGGCCTGGTCATGGCTTCGGAGCATGGGTGACGTCGGTGCCTTGTCCATGACCGACGATCAGGATGCTGGTTCGTCCGATGAACAGTCCGGTTTCAACGATGCCCGGAATCTGATTGAGTTCAACTTCCAGCGCAGCAGGGTCATCGATGATGGGCATGTGCAGATCGAGGATGACATGTCCTGCCTCAGTCTGAAACACGTCTCCGTTACGTTGGCGCAAGACCGCTCTGCCGCCCGAGACCGCTTCGATGTGTCGGGCGGTGCTGCCCCACCCAAACGGCACCACTTCAATGGGAAGAGGGAAACTGCCGCCGAGCGCCGGCACCAGTTTCGTGTGGTCAACCATGACGATGAATCGCTTCGCCGCGGCGGCGACAATTTTTTCCTTCAGCAGCGCGCCCCCTCCGCCCTTCACGAGGTTCAATGCAGGGTCGACTTGGTCGGCTCCGTCGATCGCGACATCGATCATCCAGGCATTGTCGGATTCGATGAGCGGAATGCCGGATTGCTTCGCGAGGGCCGCGGTGTCGTGCGATGTCGGGACGGCTTGAATAGTGAGCCCTGCACGTACGCGCTCGCCCAGAGCGATAATGAGATGTTTCGACGTGGTGCCGGTTCCGAGCCCGACGACCATGCCATCGTGGACAAATTCCGTTGCCTTGAGCGCGGCTTGGCGCTTTTCCGAATCCAGGTCACAGGATGTTGTTGTCATAATGAAGGAGGAAGTGTGAGTTGTGCCGCCACGGAGGCAGCGCCGAGCAGGGCGGTTTTATCGTTCATCACGACTTTCACCGGTATTTGGTTCATCAGTCGTTTGTAGCGGCCTTTGTTGGTGAAGCCGCGCATGAATGAGCCGTCCTGCAGTTTCTTCAGGAGTTTGGGAGCAATGCCGCCGGCGACGTAGACTCCGTCCAGCGTGAGGGCTTTCAGCGCCAGGTTGCCAGCCTCGGCCCCGTAGACGGATGCGAATAATTCCAGCGCTTGTGTGGCGATTTCTGCTTGGCCTTTGAGTCCGGCTTCGGCGATCTCGGCTGCCGGATTGCCGACCTTGATCTTCTCGGCCAGCCACGTTGGCTCATTCTTCTTCGTGTCGCGGAGATACTCGTAAATCGCATGGAGGCCGGGGCCTGACACAATACGTTCGTAGCTGACGTGGAGATAGCTGCCGCGAAGATGCCGAAGCAATTCGATCTCGCTGTCGCT
>CAADGJ010000039.1 GCA_900696505.1 uncultured Nitrosospira sp. | reverse complement strand
GTGATGGGTGATGGGTGAATAGATGACGAAAATGGTGAGAATCCATACTGATCTATGGTGCTTCCATGAGCTGCCCATGGTGTGTTCTTCCTACTTATCGCTCATCACAGATCACTCATCACTTGAGTCGGCTGAGGAGGTGCTCGCCGACTCGTAGCGCGTTGGCGATAATCGTGAGCGAAGGATTCACCGCTGAACTCGATACAAAGAAACTCGCATCGACCACATAGAGATTGTCCAAGTCGTGCGCCTTGCAGTTGACGTCGAGCACGGAGTTGTTCGGATTGCGGCCGAACCGGACCGTGCCGCACTGATGCGCGGTACCTGCAATGGGAATCTTTTTCCCGAGGTAAATGTGCGAAGGGAGGAAGGTCTCCTCCTCGCAGCCGATGCGGCTGAGCATCCCCTTCAGCTTCGCCGCCAGCCGCTTATGGCCTTCCAGATTGTTTTCCGTATAGTGCAGCGAGATGTTGCCCTGCTTGTCGACCAACACGCGATTGTGCGGATCAGGCAAATCCTCCGAGGTTATCCAGAAATCGAGCGAATGTCTGGCCAAGACGTCGAGGGCGATGCCGGGGGCGAAGGCCGGCGCCCCGGCACGCAGGGATGCCAAGTCCTGCTTGCCAACCATTGAAATGTGGCCCATGGGGAATTCCCAGTCAGGCGACTGGAAATAGAAATCGTTCAGGCCGATGGTTTTTTGAAAGACCGTGGGATTCGGCGTCTTCGAGATCGCCAGCATGACCGAATTGTTGTGGCACATGTAATGGCGACCGACCACGCCGGACGAATTGGCCAGACCGTTCGGATGCCGGTCATTGGCCGACTTCAAAAGCAACGCCGCGGAATTGATCGCGCCGCAGGAGACGACGACGATGCTCCCGCGATAGATTTCCGTCTGCCCGTTGTGTTCCACCACCACTCCGGTCACCACTCGCCCCGAGCCTTCCGCCTCGAGCCTGGTCACCAAAGCGTGGGTGATCAGTGTCACGTTGGGGTATTTCAACGCCGGATCGACGCAGATGACTTGGGAGTCTGCCTTCGCGTTCATCAGACAGGGAAAGCCGTCGCAGGTGTTGCAGCGAATACAGGCGCTCTTCTCTTGCTGCTGCTCGTTCAGCATCACGCCGACCGGCAGGTGAAAGGGTTTGTAGCCGCACTTCCGCCAATCGTCATGAAGCTGCTGAATACGCGGCTCGTGCGTGAGCGCGGGATACTTGTATGACGCAGTGGCCGGTGGTTCCGTTGGATCTTCGCCGCGATGACCATGCACGTGATACAGGTGCTCTGCCTGCGTGTAGTAGGGCCCTAAATCTTCGTACTGGATCGGCCATTCCGGAGAGATGCCGCCGTGATGTTTGACCTCGCCGAAATCCCGCACCCGCATGCGGAGCAGCGCCGCGCCATAGACCTTGCTGTTCCCGCCGACGTAGTAGTGAATGCCGGGATGGAACCTGCCGCCGTCCTTGTCGTGCCAGGTTTCCCTGGCCTTGTACTTGTTGTCGATGAAAACGCTTTGTGAACTCCAGTTGTCCTTTTCACGCGGCAGGTAGCCGCCACGCTCCAACAGGAGAATCTTTTTCCCCGACGGGGCCAGTTTGTACGCGAGGCTGCCTCCCCCAGGACCGGTGCCAATGATGATGACATCGTAATGAATCGTAGCCACGGGCGACCTCGCTTGTACTGAGAAGTAGTCGGGGAAGGGAGCGCGACCTTACAAAGCACTCGCTCAGTCTGCTGTACGGCGGAGCCACGAGAGACAACGAAGATACCGGCCTATCTGGTGGATACTGCAACTGGGCGCTTCAACGCTTTGTTTTCTGCTTCCAACTGGGCAAGGCGATCACGGAGAGGCTGCACTATAGAATCGCTCTCCTTTGTCGCCAACCTCGGTTGAATGTGCTGGAGGCAATTGATGTCTGCTTCGACGTGAAAGAGGATGGCCCGTTCCGGTTTTCCCTTGTAGGTCAGATCGGTGAGTTGTTTGAAGAGGCGCGGATCGTCGTCGATGACCTCGGCCGTTCCCCAGATTTTGATCCTGGTTTGGCTGGCATAATCCATAACAAACAGGAAAGCTCGGTTGTTTTCGGCCGGATTCCCGACGGTGAGCCGGCGCGCAAGGATTGAAGATGGTTCCTTGCGGTCACAAGTCCGAGGGCTTCTTGTCCCTCATCGTCGTCCAGTTAGCATCCCCTTTCTTGATGTATCCGGGGGTGTCCTTCTCCCATTTCTGCTGGATGTTCTTGTCCAAGTTCAAATAGAGTTTGCCCTCGACGATCCTCCAGACTTCGGGGTCCGCCACGAATTTCTTTCCGATGGCAACCCCGTAGGCGCAGTAGCCCCCGTAGGCCGGCAGATATTTCTGTGGGTTGGCTTCGAACAGCTTCTGGTGGTCAGCCGTGGCGAAAACGTAAGTTACGCCATCGGCGACGACAACATGAAATCCGCTCCCCCGTACCGCCTTGCCATCGGTAAAATAGGCCACCGGGTCATACCCGCTGATCCCCGGTGTGCTATGGCTATAGTCTTCAGCAAAGGCCGACGCTGAAACCACGCTTGCAACGAGCATCATGGCGCCGGCTAGGAATTTGCGTGTGATTGTCATCATGTCTCCCTTCATCTGTATCGTTACTCCGCCGCCCTCTGCAGAAAGTCGGCGGATGATTCATCCCACCCCTAGTTCAACTCCAGGGTCTTCGCACTACCTGTCGCCCCCTCTCACGGCTATGCAGCCTTGTTAATCGAGACCTATGGTCTACTCTCTCTTGGTGAGTCATCTTGAGACTTAGATTCTTACAGTCTGACAAACAATTAATTGTAGCGCCGTAGAATATCGCTATAACTCATTGAGCGGGCAGGCTGCGGTTGTCTGTTGGAGAGAACGCAAGCCCGGTATTCCAACTCAACGTCATGTGGCGAAGAAAGGCCTGAGCTTCTGCGGCTCAGAGACAAGTCGATGGCGCTAGGGTCACCTTGTGAAGGGCTTCTTTGAGCCGCGCTTTGGCGGCTGGGGAAAGCTGGACGTCCTCTTTGGCCTAAGACTTCGATGCCGAACGCCCCAGAGCCTCCCGCAAGGCCAACAGTTGCCGCCGGTACTGCGCGCAAGCCTTACATATCTAATAATGGAGATGCAGCTGAATTCTGGTCAAGAGCGGGAGCGTACGGTCCATGGCTTCGGACGCAAGCCCTGCGTTGAGCCGCTGAGCGGGGTGAGAACGCCGCTGGCGGACGTTTTCAATATCCTCCTGCTACCCGGCCGCTCCTGTCGTCAGGCGTAAGCGATAGACCGATGAGCCGCCAGTGATGAACAGGGTCTGCCCGTCTTCGCCCCAGGCCACGTTCGAGGTCGGCTGGCCGGTTTCGATAGTACCCAGGAGGGTTCCATCGGGAGCGATCACGCTCAGCCCGCCCGGCCGCGCTCCAAAGATATTGCCATATCGATCCACTTTGAATCCGTCCGGTCCAAAGAACGGGTCCTTGCGCCAGGTTGTCGCGTCGAAGAAGATCCGGCCGTTGGTGACGGTTCCATCCTCTTTCACATCATAGGCCAGCCAGGCGGCTCGCTTCGGATCGACATCGGAAACATAGAGCGTCTTCTCATCCGGCGAGAAGGCGATGCCGTTCGGAGCCTTGATGTCGGCGATGAGCAAGGTCAAGGTGCCGTCTTTGGAGAGACGATAGACGCCTTGCACGGGAGCCTTGTTCGGATCGTCGAATGCCTGAGGGAGTCCGAAGGGGGGATCGGTGAAGTACAAATCGCCATTGGATGTGAAGACGAGATCGTTGGGGCTGTTGATCTTGTACCCGTCATAGTGGTCGGCGAGCGATGCAATCGATCCGTTCGACTCCAAGCGACCGATTTGTCGATCGCCGTGGCGACACAAGACCAAACGGCCTTGTGCGTCGAAGGTCAGTCCGTTGGAGCCAGGCTCCTTGCCCGAAAACGGCGTCGTACCGCTGTAGCCGCTCGACTTGAGATAGAGGCTTGTCCCCTCTCCCTCCTTCCATTTGTAAACGGCGTTGGCAGGAATGTCCGAGAAGAGTAAATACCCGCCCTGCTTGCGCCAGACCGGACCTTCAACCCAGGTGAACCCATCGGTGATCTTCTCCAGTTTCGCATCGCGCGGAACGAGCCGGTCGAATCGAGAATCCATTCTGGTGATGGTGAACGAAACGGGGTCACTCCCTGCTGCAGCGATCTGAACGAGCAGACTGAACAGCACGGGCGTCACGAATCTGAAATTGAGGACCTTCACGGCCGCACCCCAGCAATGTTCATTCTGATCCGATAAATCCCGGTCAGCGCGGTGATGTAGAGCGTCTTGCCGTCGTCGTCGCCCCAGGTCATATTGTGAGCATCTTCAGGCCCCTTGATGAGACCGAGGTGCTTGCCTTCTGGTGAGATGATCCAGAGTCCGCCAGGTCCGGTTGAATACACATTGCCCTGTTGATCGACTTTCAAGCCGTCGAGCGCATCGTCACCGGGAGCGTTCGTCATGTCGAAGAAGAGCATGCCGTTCGACAGCGTACAGCCGGCCTTCACGTCATACCGGAGGATGACCTTCCTCTTGTCGTTCCAGTTATTCACATAGAGCGTCTTTTCATCCGGCGAGAGTGCGATCCCGTTCGGCGCATCCAGGTCGGTGCTGACGAGCTTCACGTGACCGTCTTTCACGCAATAGACGCCGCTGAAGGAGAGTTCCTTGCCCGGATCGTCGAAGACTTTCGGTAGTCCGAACGGTGGATCCGTGAAATACAGCGTCCCGTCTGATTGGTATACGAGATCGTTGGGGCTGTTCAGTCTTTTGCCCTCGTACCGATCGGCCAGCACCGTGATGTTGCCGCGGGGTTCGACGCGAATGACGCGGCGGTTGCCGTGCTGGTTGATCGTCAGGCGGCCTTGTTTGTCGAGCGTCAGCCCGTTCGAGCCCGGCTGGTGATATTCGCCGATGTTAAATCCGCTGTAGCCGCTCTTGGCCCGAAAGACGGACACCTGCCCTTCCGGTGACCAACGATAAATCGCATTGGCGTTGGGATCGCTGAAGAGGAGGTATCCCGATGCGATGGCGGTAGCCGGAACCCAGACCGGTCCCTCGGTGAAAAGAAAGCCACCGGCGAGTTTTTCGAGCTGCGAGCCCGGCGCGATAATCGCATCGAGCGCCGGATCGACCTTCACAATCTCGGTTTTGACGGACTGTATCGGGCCTATCCGGTTACTCTTGTAGAAATCGAGCGTGGCGGAGCGGACCCAGATGAAATTCCCTGGCGGATTGGAGAGCGGCCCGTTGATGCCGAACACGGCAAGCTGGAATTTCTCACCGGCTTGAGCATTCCGCGTCAGCACGACCCTGTTCGGGGCATCGAAGCCCTTGATCAATTGCCCGCCTGGCTGGCCCAGGACGAGCGGCAACCTGCCGTCGACCCAGACTTCCGCATAGTCGTCGATCGTAATCTCAAAGACGACCGTCGATCCAGTCGGGTCAAACGAGCCGATCTTCTCCGGAATCGTCACGCTCGTCCGATACCAGTTGAAGCACAGCCGGCCGGTCGATCGCCGTTCTTCCAACTGGGCCGGTGTGATCTGCTCCCATGCCGAATCGTCGAAATCGGCGGCACCGGCATGCACGTCGATGTCCTGCGTTCGATTCGCCGGACCGGACGGAGCGAGGTCTGCTCCCGGGCTGTGATGATCGACGTCGATGGCTCTGGCGCTGCTGTACCCGCCACTGACCTTTGACCAACGCCATCCCCTCGTCGGTCTTCAGGTCCACGATCGCATCCGGCCTCACCCCCGGCGCATCGCCGGTTACTTGCGCCCGAGCAGGCTGAGCGAACGTCGCAACAAGGCCAAGCACCAATACGACAATCAGGCTCCTCATCTTTCCTCTCTCTTCTCCCTGCCACTACCAACCTTCACGACATAATAGTCAAACGGCGCCTCGACGTCTTTGAACCAATGCGGCACCCCGTTCGGAATGATCACGATGTCGCCCGGCACCAGCTTCCTCCTCTCGCCGCCGTTCACCGTCGGCGCGCGCAACTCATGCGGTGCGATCGTCTGCGTGCCGACCGGCGTGCCGCCGGTGATCAAGATCGCCGACCCCTTCAAGACGTAGACGATATCCGTATCAAACTCATGGATTTCGACCACCCCGGCCTTGTCCCGATGACTGGCATGCACCATATAATTGCGGGCCGCATGCATCATGTTCTCGCCTTCACCCACGAGCACAGCACCCCTCGCGAAGGATGCCGCAACTGTTTGGCTTTCAATGTAAGTGACCGGCAGCGGCGCATTGCCGTTCGTCAGACCGGCCATCTCCATCGAGTCCAACGACTTGGCGCCCACGATCGCGAGTTCTTCATCCTGTTGCGCGCTCGCGGCGCCACTCACTCCGATAGCCCCCACCACCATCCCTTCCCATTCGAGAGGAATGCCGCCTTGTAATGGCGTGAAATTCTGAAGATCGCCTCCCAATGTCACCATCGAGGTCCGCCCGCTCTTGATGACGTCCTCGAAGACTTTGGTCGGCTTCTTGAACAGAGCCGCCGTACGAGCCTTGCCCACGGCGATGTTCGCGCTCGCGGCGAAGGTCTGGTCCAGTCGTTCGAGGGCCAGGAGGTTGCCGCCCTCATCGACGACGGCGATAGATCCGCCCGGGACATTGACGCGCTTGGCTTCAGCGACAGTTGCTGCAATGACTTTCTTGGCTCCGTCCAACGTGAGCCCCTGTTTGTCCGAGACCGGTCCGGCATAGCTGGTTGATGCCACCACAATGATGACTATTCCCGTGAGCGCTATCTTTAGCGTTGTCATAAATGTGCTCCTTCCTGGCGCGAGCAACGGCCTTCAGCCATCGGCTGTCGGCTTTGAACGGACGATGCAGGGCTGAGAACCGATCGCTGAAAGCCGTCGACTACTGTTTCGTGAATGACGCCGCGACCACGGCTCCTGCCATGGCGATGCCCTCATCCTGACCCGGCGTTTCTCCGCTGACGCCGATAGCCCCAATGACTTTCCCTCCGACAATGATGGGCACCCCGCCCTGCAATGGGACCGCTCCGTGCAGAGCCAAGGCCGCGACGCGGCCGCTGCGGACCTGGTCTTCGAAGACCTTGCTCGGCCTGCGATAGATCGCCGCGGTCCTCGCCTTGTCGATCCCGACATTGACGCTGGCCACTTGCGTGTCATCGAGACGCTCCAACAGCAACAAGCTGCCCCCATCATCGACGACCGCAATCACAACCCGCGCGCCTTCGGCCTTGGCTTTCGCCTCCGCTGCCGCCGCAATCTTTTTCGCGCCATCCAACGTGAGGACGGTCTTATTGACCAGTTGAGCCAGGGCAGCGCCGGCCATCATAGCGACCAGGGCCATTGCACCGATCATCGAGCAAAGCATGTTCCGTCCCCCTTCATTCGGAGCTTTCAGCTGTCAGCGGTCAGCCTCCCTCTTCCGAAGAAGCTGAATACTGATCGCCGACAGCTGATTGCTCTTTTTATCGGCCCATCGCCATACCGTCGTGCTTCATGCCGCTGTCGGCCTTCATGCCGCTACCATGCGATTCGCCTGAGGCCGTCATGATCGGCTTCGGGAACGATGCTTCGCCGAGCAAAGCCTCGGCCCAGGAGCAGTAGATCTGTACCTTGGCAACATCGTGAACATAGGCCGGAATGGTGATTATGCGGTTCTCCTTTTCTCCGCCGAGCACCCCACCTTTGATCTTCAGGCGATTCAGCAGATACACGTTGCCCTTGCTGTCAACCACCTGCCAATGCGGCGCGGGAGTGTCCGGAATCTTGAAGTCTTCGGACCACGTCAAGGTGTCGCTGTTTCCCGAGCGACCATGAGTGGCGGTCCCGCTATTGACCTTCACCCCTTCAAACTTCGTGGTGGTATGAGCATCGGCCGCGAAACTGTTCGCCGAGACGAAGAGTCCAGCCGCGACGAACATCGACAGGAACCCAAGCTTGAACACGTTCTGCGCTCTCATGACGATCCTCCTTGTGTGGTGGGTGAATTATTCGCCGGCTTTCTGTGCTCAGCGAAGCGGGATGTTCCCGCTCTGCACCTCTGTCGGACGGATACAGGATTCCTTACATGGGCAGCGACGAGCGTTTCGCTGATGGCTGATGGCAGACGGCAAAGACGTGGTGAAGACGCGCGCCGCGACGATGCAGGAAGGGGGATAGACGATTGACCTGTGAGCAATGACCGACTTTGCTCAGCTCATGTAGCCGCAACGGAAGATGCAGCGGACGCTGTTGTCGTGGTGCAGCTTTGCGCAGAGCACGCAATGCGTCCCCTTGAGGCGAACGTAGCATTCCGCGGCGAACAGCATGCCGAACAGCGGAGCGATCAGGTACACCCAGAATGCGGTCCAGCAATGCGCCAGCACCGCTGAGGCGAAGGTTCGCGCCGGGTTTATGCTCATACCGGACAATGGTGCCTCAAGACTGATATACACAGCGACCAGACAGCCGGCAAAGAGACCGGTCCATGCGTTGAGAGAGCTCATGTTCGACATGAGTAGGACGACAAACATGAGTCCAAACGAAATGACGACTTCTGCAACGAAGGCGATGGCGGCGCCGTATGGACCAGGGACTGTCACCACGTAATTAACCGTCGGATCTGCGATGGCCATCCCGATCGCCAGCGCCGCAATAATCAGTCCCGCCAGTCCCCCGAGAACCTGTGCGACCACGTAAAAGAGCGCATCCAACCGCTCAATCTTGCCGAGCCGGAAAAATGCCGCCGTGACAGCCGGATTCAAGTGCGCACCCGATCGTTTGCCCCAAGGCGAATAGATAAGGCTGACTGCGGTAAGGCCCATGGCAATCCCGACCAGCACGCGTCGAACAACAACGTTAGGAATCATTTCATGGAGCGGTGAGCCAGGGTATTCGAGAACCGTTGTGCAGAGAGCTGCTGAGATCATGAAGATGCCCAGACCGGCAGCTTCCATCAGATATTCGGGCCAATGGCGTTGCAAGGATTCAGACAGTGACGGCATAAATTGACTCCGATTGTCGCCCCCATCTTTTCATGCTCTTCATAGTCCTGCTTCCTTGTCGGGATGATTGGCTACACCAGCTGTCCCTGTGTCCCGCGCAGAGAAGGCTTCTTACAAAAACAACGAGAGATCGTGTGCGATGGAGATGGGGCGTGAGCGGATGTCTATGGGTGATGACAGGCACCGTACAGGAAGGGAAGGACAAGTTACCGCCGTTGTCGGAGGGCTTCTTTGAGTCGTTCCTTGGTTACCGATGAAAGATCGGCGGACATGGAGCTGTCGTTGCCTTCCAGTTTCTCCGGATGGCGCCGGATGGCGTTGCGTACCACAAGCAATTGGTGCTTGTACCGTTCGCACCATTTGCAGATGAGAAAGTGTAGCCGTATCTTGACCCGGGTCATAAGAGGCAGCGATCGGTCCATGCCTTCTGACAGCAAACGGGTCATTTCCCTGCATGTCGGAGTGATCCGGATCAGAAAGCCGGCAACTGGTCCGATCCCCAACTGGAGATTCTTGACGTCTTGTTTCGGTCCGATCTGCATAGCTATGTTGACTATGGCGTTCTCCGTCTCCTTCTAGTCGGCCAGCAGCCCATCTCCTTACAAGGTAGCGAAAGGAAGGAATGGTGGGCAGGTCCTGCGACGAGCGATTGGTTCTGAAGGCGCACATGGCAGCGGGTCACCGGTCACCGAACATCTTGAAAAAACACGCGGGGTAAAAAAGGGAGACCAAATTCGACGTGGAGGATGATGAGGAGGACCCGCAGAAAGCTCCGCCAGATGCCCATCTTGATGAACTTGCGAGAGTCCGTCACAACAGGGGATCGCAGCAACAATGGTGTCGTCACCTTGATCAACCGTTCGCAGAAGGCAACGTCCTCGAGAATGGGCTGGCTCGGAAACCCGCCTAAACGTTCGAACAAAGGCCGGCGCACGAACATCGCTTGATCGCCGTAAATAATCCGGCTGCGTGCGCAGCGAAAGTTATCGAGAAAGGAAATGAGCTTCAACCGCCAGTCCGAGCCGGAAAACCGATGAAAGAATCCGCCGGCTTGAATGCTCTGGTCCGCGGCAAGCTCGTTCAGCCGCAAGAGCGCTCCATCCGGCAATTTGGTATCAGCATGGAGAAAGAGGAGCCACTCGCCTCTGGCTTCCTTCGCTGCCACATTCATCTGCGCAGCTCGTCCCTTCGGCGCCGTCAGTCGCACACGTGAGGCGTGAGGGGTGAGGCGTGGATAGTTGGAGCAAAATCCAAACCCCTGGAGCACCTCGCTCGTCCGGTCGGTGCTGCCTCCATCCACCACGAGGACCTCATAGTCGCCCGGCTGGCTGAGGAGGTGTTGCAGGGTGGCAGGAAGTGCCTTCTCCTCATTGAACGTTGGAATGATGACGGAGATCATGGTGCCAGCCATGCAGGCAAGAATTGTCGCACGTCCGAGGCCCAGGCAGTCGGATTTTCAGCAATCGACTCGAACAGGTCGCTCAACGTCAAGACCATCCCGTCGGTGAGCGCCAGGTACTCCTGCGCCCGTTGGCGAAGCCGCACGAGGTCGACTTCTTGCGCTGCGACGGCCCGCTCCACTATGCGGCATCCGAATCCGTGGTGCGCTTCTTCCTGATGAATCAGTATCCGCCGCAGCCGCTCGAATGGGGCGTTCCGTTTCACCAGCCCCTGCTCGATGCGATTGAGAATGGCCTCGCCCAACCCTTCCAGAATGACTTGCTCGGCCAGCACCGTTTCCAGGAACTCCCCTTGGCGGAGCGCTTCCTGCAACATCCCCCGATACTGTTCCAGCGCCGGTAGAAACGGCGCATCTCCAAGGTGCCGAGGAGCGAGCCAAGCAATGGCCCCTTGGAACACCACCGCGTGCATCGCCTCCTGCCTCGCTTGTCCCATGAGGAATCGGCGCATCCCACGGTCAGGCGCAAGTGATGCCTGAGCCCTTGCGCAGTCATTCGCAAGACGCTCGCCACATTCCAAAAAGGTCAGGAGCCGCGCGATGGGGGCTCGTTCACCGGGATGCACGAGCATGGGGCTCTCCGTGAGGTGCGAAACCGTTCAGGCTCCAATCATACCTCAAGAACTCAATCCGGTACGGGGTCGTTTCCAACTCGCGTTCGAGGTCTCGGTCGTTGACATAGCGACGGACATATCCGAGCAACGAGCCGGCCTCACGTTCAAAGTCCTCCGCAAACCATGCGAAGATCTGCGAGAGATAGACCGTCTTCCCAGCCCGGTGAAATCGGTTCCGAACCGGGTCGTTGACGAAGGCGCGCGCCACCTGGTCGAGTTGCTGTCCAAGGCGTTTCCCGTCGTAGACCCACGATTGCAGCTTCGGGCACGATCTCGACGCACAGACGATGGCAAAGTGGATGCGCGGGTCGCGAAATTGTGCGATCAACACCTGGGACTCGATACCATCTAACGTGAGATGCCGCCCTCCGACCGGATATTCGCGAGCAAGAAAGTACTTGTAGCGCCCCCAGAGCGTTTCCGGTGAGTAGCGATCTACAATGCCCTTGATCGCAAGCGCATTATAGGTGTTGATCCAAAACGCCAGCCGGTCGTCCCGCGTCGCCAACGAATTCGGATCGACACGATCGAGCTGAACCAGGTATTGCGGGAGTCGCGGATCAGATTGGATGCTCGGATAATCCACCCAGCCGTCTACGACGTGATCGCGCAGAACCCCATCCAGGAGATCATGAGAGAATTCCCGTTCCGGGAGAGGGTCGGCCGGCACAAACGTACGCGGCACGGTTGAGCACCCGGCCAGCACCCATGCGGCCATCAGAGCGGCCGGCCATGCCCGCCTCATTCTTTCCTGTCCCAGGCGAACCACTTCCTCAACAGATTTTTTTGCCCTTCTGTGAAATGCGCCTTCCGCCACAGATTCACCACCTTCTTGTTGACCTCTGCCTGAGTGGGATACGGGTGGATGGTGCCGGCAATCGTTTTCGCTCCCGCCCCTGCCTTCATCAGCACGGAGAATTCGTTGATCATGTCTCCGGCACGAGCTGCGACAATCGTCGCGCCAAGAATCTTGTCCGTCCCTTTCTGAATGTGAACCCTGGCGAAGCCTTTGTCTTCGCCATCGAGGATTGCGCGGTCCACCTCATCCCGCTTGTAGGTGTAGGTTTCGACCTCGAGCCCCTTCGCATTGGCCTCCGCCTCGTACAGACCGACATGCGCGATTTCCGGCTCCGTGAACGTGCACCACGGCATGATCAGCGAATCCGCGCTGGCATAGGCCAGTCCGAGCGGATGAGGAAACAGGGCGTTCTGAATCACGATTTGCGCCATGGCGTCGGCAGCATGCGTAAATTTGTACCGTGAGCAGATATCCCCGGCGGCATAGATCCGCGGGTTCGTCGTCTGGAGCCGATCATTCACCTTCACGCCGGTCTTGTCGTACTCGACACCGACGGTTTCCAATCCGAGTCCTTCCACATTCGGCATACGACCGACGCCGACCAGGATTTCATCGACCGCAACGTCGTAGCGTTGGCCGTGCGAAGCGACTGTCATTCGCTTGCTGCCCTCCGTTTTATTGACTGTCAACTCCTTGCCGCAGCAGAGCAACGTGACGCCGTCACGGAGCATGGACTCGAGCACGATGCCAGCCGCGTCGCGGTCTTCGTTCGGCAGGATGCCGTGCATCGCCTCGACCAGGTAGACCTGGCTGCCGAACCGGGCAAACGCTTGCGCGAGCTCGCAACCGATCGGCCCGGCCCCGATCACGCCGATCCGTTGCGGCAACTCGGTCAACCAAAAGACCGTCTCATTCGTGAGGTAGCCGACTTCTTGCAATCCCGGCGTGGGGGGAGCAGAAGCCCTCGCCCCGGTACAGATCGCGGCTTTGACAAACTTCAACGTTCGATTGCCGGAGGGTCCTTCCACCATGACCGTCTCCGCATCAGTAAACCGGGCGTTGCCGATATAGATATCCACGCCCAGCGACCGGTACCGGTGAACGGAGTCGTTATGACTGATCCGCGCCCGAAGCTTCCGCATGCGCGCCATCGCCTGGCCGAAGTCGTACTTCACCCCTGGAGGAATGTGGAGCCCGAACTCTTCTGCATGCTTGAGATCCGCCCAGGCACGCGAGGCACGGATCACACCCTTCGACGGCACACAACCGACATTGAGGCAGTCTCCCCCCATGAGGTGCTGCTCGATCAGAGCGACTTTGGCTCCGACTCCCGCGGCGATCACCGCCGTCACCAACCCTGCCGTTCCGGCCCCGATCACCACGATGTTATAGCAACCGTCCGGCTCAGGATTGACCCAGGTCGAAGGGTGTACGTTCTCAATCAATCGCTGGTTGTGTTCGTCGTTTGGAAGAACAAGGCGGCTTTCGCTCCTGCTCATGAGTGGGATCGTCTCTGTCTGTGGCGTCATCATGGCATGCACCTCTCTCCTGCTGATGGTCTTGAGAGATCGCTCCGTCATGCAGGGTTGTTCGCAAACTTCTTATAGACGATCGGAACCAGCGCCAAGAGCCCGAGCAGGGAAAAGGCCAAGAGCACGTTTGGCGAGGCGATCTCTTTGAGAGAGTTAATGGTCCCGAGCTGGCGCCCCGCATAGGCATAGACGAAACTGCCGGGAATGATCCCGATGGCGGTTGCGGCGACATAGGTGCCGACGCTCACTCGCGTGAGGCCGGACACCATGTTCACGAGAAAGAAAGGAAACAGCGGAATCAATCGCAAGGTCATCAAATAGCTGAACGCATTGTTGGAGAATCCTTGCTGGAT
>CAADGJ010000038.1 GCA_900696505.1 uncultured Nitrosospira sp. | reverse complement strand
CTGACGTCCGGCTCAGGCGACGATGTGTTACGGGGCAAAGTCGGCCCGAATGTCCAGATCGTTCTTGACGCGCCGGACCCCTTTCACCTGCCGCGCCAGTTCAGCCGCTCTCGCCTTCCGTTCTGCCTTGTGCACCGTACCGGTCAGGGTTACGATGCCCTCCTCGGTCGTCACGATGATCCCGGAGAGTCCCCCCTGCTGATCCTCGGCGAACTTTGCTTCGACATTCGTGGAAATGACCGCATCTTTGGGACCATCCGGCAATGGCGAGGTGCCGGTCCACAGGCATCCTGCGGAGAGGCACAGCAACAGCGGGAGAAACAGAAACGACCGGGGGACTAGGCGCATGGGCTGTCGCAGGTATCGCGTCTCCATAAAAATGGTCCCGGATCTTGGCACAGTGCGGCTCCGGTTTCCATGCCGAGTTTTGGGATTGCGCGCCCTGTTCGCAACGGGCATCATGCGGCGCCAGGAATCAGTATGTTGGAGCACGAGGTCGGATGGCAGAGCCGGTGGCGGATATTTGTGTAATCGGGGCGGGGGCGGCCGGATTGGCGGCCGGGATTTTTGCGGCTGAACGTCAACCAGCCCTCAGAGTGGAAGTGTTGGATGGGGCCACGAGCGTCGGCGCAAAAATTCTTGTTTCAGGCGGGGGGCGCTGCAACGTCACGCATGATGTCGTCACACCGGAAGATTTTTTCGGCACCCGGCACCTCGTGCGGAATGTGCTCGCGGCGTTTCCGGTGAAGGATACCGTTGCATGGTTTGCCTCGCTGGGTGTCGACCTCAAGCGTGAAGAGACGGGGAAGTTGTTTCCGGTGACCGACAAGGCCAGAACGGTCCTCGACGCGCTCCTGCGGCGAAGTCGCGAACTCGGTGTGGTCCTTCGGCCGGGGCATCGCGTCGAGAGCATCGAGCGCAGGAACGAATCGCAAGAGGGCGGCACAGAAAATCTATCCCGGTTTGTGATTCGTCATCAACATGGAGAGACACCTGCGTGTCGCATCATCCTGGCCACCGGCGGGCGGTCGTTGCCGCGCACCGGAAGCGACGGAGGGGGATACGAACTGGTACGGCATCTGGGGCATCACGTCACCCCGACCGTACCGGCATTGGTGGCGTTGATGCTGGATGAGCGCTGTTTTCATGCGGAGCTTTCAGGCTTGTCACAGGAGGTGGAGATTCAGACGCTGGTGGAAGGGCGATCGGTCGACCGGCGTAGAGGCAGTCTGCTCTGGACGCATTTCGGCATCAGCGGGCCGGTCGTGATGGACGCCAGTCGTTTCTGGTGCCTGGCCCGCTCGCGAGGTGAAACGGCCGAGGTCATGGGTAACTTTCTGCCCGGCCGGAATGCGGAGCAGGCGAGAGAATGGTTCCTCGCGCAGGCGGCCCAGAATCCTCGCCGGTCATTGCTCAAGATGCTTGCGGAGTCGTTGCCGGAGCGGTATGCCGAGGTGCTTTGCCGTCACGCCGGGGGCGATCCGCAACAGGCCTGTGCTCAGGTGCCACGGGCTATTCGGGACCGGCTGCTGGAGGCCCTCACCCGCTTTCGTTTTCCTGTCGTGCGTGATCGCGGCTGGAACTTCGCTGAAGTGACAGCCGGCGGGATCCCGTTGGAAGAGGTCAACTTTCGCACCATGGAATCGAAGCTCGTGCCAGGCTTGTATCTGGTGGGAGAAGTGCTCGACTGTGATGGACGGATCGGCGGATTTAATTTTCAATGGGCCTGGGCCACCGGCCGGGTGGCGGGCCGTGCGGCCGCGGCGAGTCTTGTTTCGTGAACCGGTGGCTCGATGGCGCAGTGCTCAGCGGAACTCGTATCCGACGCCGAAAATCATCGCTTCGTCGGTCTTTTTCCGTCCCGGCGCCGGTTGCGTGTTGAGCCGGAGATCATACTCGACATTAAAAAACAAATTCTTGTAGACCGTGATCCGAAGGCCCTGATCGGCATTGAACCGGAATGCGTTGCCGGCATTGATGTCCCAAAATCCTTCGTGGCGATGGAACACCTTGACGCGATCCGGCCACAGGCTGTGCTCCCAACGCAGGCTCCAGCGTCCCGAAGGGGTCTGCGTGTTCGGACTATTCGTGAAATGTTCATTCACATGGGCGATACCGGCCGATAACGAAAGCGTGGTGGTAGGGGTTTCATAGAACTGATAACCCAAGCCGCTACCGATCGTGGACCGGAGTTGCAGCGCCTGCAGCGTGTCCTTTTCCAGCATGCCGAACGTTTCGATAAAGATCTGCTTGCTGATAAAATAATTGTGCTTCAAGCTCGCGAGGGAGTTTCTCGCGGTCACTTGATCGTTCGCTTGCCCATAGTTGTATTTGCCTTCCACCAGCAGCCGCTGCCGATGTGCGTAGAGTGTCAGTCGGGCGGCGCTGTTGAAGGCCTTGGTACTGCTGTTGCCGGACGTATTGTTCCCTCCCACCGAGACGGTGCCCGCTACCCGGAAGGGCTCAAGGTTAATAGCTGTGATATCCGACAGCGGCGTGGGCGTATCCTGTCCTGCTTCGGTGACTTCACGTTGGCCCTGCGTGCCGTAGACGAAATCGCGAAGGACATCTCGCGATTCCCCGGGAACCAGAATTTTGATCGGGCTTGTCGCTGTGAGGCGCTGGACCTTTTTCCAATCGACCTTAATTTCGCCGCCATAGTCCGTTTGAATCGTCAGGAGATTTTCTTCCATCTTGACGATCGTGCCGGTGAGTCGGTCGCCGTTGAGCAAATAAATTTCATCAGCAGCAGCCGGTGAGGCAAGCCACAAACTCAAAAGAAGCAACGCCCGCTGCCAGAGCAGGTGACTGAAGACATGGCGATGGTGCATGGATGTAAACCGGAACTCAGACGGGCGGCGGCTCGAAGTCGAGGCGAGGTGCTGCCATCTGTAGACCAGGTCTCACCCTAATCGAGAGGAGAAGAAGTTTCAAGTGCACGTGCGAGAAAGTGATCCGGTGTCAGCCAGCAGGCGGAGATTACTTCGCAATGGTGATGCTGGGCACGCCGCTTCGTGATACTTCCGTGACGGTCATCTGGAACAGTTGGTAGAGCAGCTTGAAGGCTTCACGGTTCCATCGAGCCAGTGGGCCGGTGATGTTGACGGAGTAATACTTGCCATGGGACTGCACGGTGAGATCCGATTCGGACGGGCTGGACTCTTGTACCAGGAGGTCCATGGTTTTGACTGGATTGTCCATAAAAGGCGGCGTGCGGTT
>CAADGJ010000037.1 GCA_900696505.1 uncultured Nitrosospira sp. | reverse complement strand
GGTGGATCTGGCTCTCGGTTGTCCGAGCTCCGATGGCGGTCCAGCTCAGGAGGTCGGCAATGTATTGCGGCGTGACGGGATCGAGCAGTTCGGTGGCGCAGGGAAGGCCCTTGCCATTGATGTTCAGGAGGATCGTGCGGGCCAATTGGATGCCTTGGGCAATCTCGCAAGTGCCGTCGAGATGGGGGTCGTTGATCAAGCCCTTCCAGCCGACCGTCGTTCGAGGTTTCTCAAAGTAGGTGCGGATGACGACCAGAAGCTTCTCGCGCACGGCCTCGGCGACCGGTTTGAGCCGGTCGGCATATTCGTAGGCGGCAGCAGGGTCATGAATCGAGCAAGGACCGACGATGACGATTAGCCGGTCATTGTCACGGCCATGCAGGATGTTTCTGATCGCCTGCCTAGTCTGAAACACCAGCTCGGACACCGCGTCCGAGATGGGCAGTTGCGTCTTGACCTCGCGGGGTGAGGGCAACGGCTTGATTTCAATGACGTGCTGGTTGTCTATCGGCCTGGTCATGGTGGTCCTTCTTGAAAGGTCTAGCTAGCTCACGCGGCAATTCAAGATTGCGAGTTAACATATCGAATTTTGTAGGATAAAGTCCAGTGTGGAGGACCGCTGGAGGATCGGCTTGCATTCGCAGCGGCCCCTTTGTTACAACTCACGCCTCACGAATCTGTTAGCTTGGACGGTCATGTTTCGTCATTTCGCCCAGAAAAAATCCTGCTCGGTCGTCGCCGTTCTCCTCGCCTGCATGCTGCTTGCGATGGCGCCGTTTGCTGCGGCGTTGGAGATTCATCACGAGCTGGCGGCAGCAGACCACGACGGGCATGAGCATTCCGATACCGACCTCTGCCAGTGGGTGCAATATCACACCGGCCATTCGCTGGTGGGTGATGCCCCGCCGCCCTGCTCGTTCCTGGCGGAAGCTCCGCCCCCTCCCGTGTATCGATCGATCCTCAGTTCTCAGTCTCTCGCGACCACCAGAACCTCGCGCGCGCCGCCTCTGACCTAACCTCAACGCCATCGTTCATTCCATTTTGGCTTGCACCGCTCCGTCTCGGCCACGGCTGTATGTCGGGCCTTGACCTGTGCGGAATTATTTGGGGAGGTTTGCATGTTGTCGTCGGTCAGAGGTGTGTCTTACGTATGTCTTGGACTGTTCTTCGTGGCCCTCGCGGCCAGTGGTGCTCCGGCCTTCGCACAGGAGCCGGCGGGTGCCAACGCTCGCACCATAACCGGGACGGTGCAAAATCAGGATCTTCGGCGGGTGCCCCAGGCCTCGGTGGAGATCAAGGATCAGGAGGGGACGGTCGTTGGGACGGCGGTTGCGAACGATGCCGGAGAATTCTCCGTCGATCTGCCGTCGGAGGGCACGTATTCGGTGAGTGCGGTCCAGGATACCTATCGCAGTGAATATGCCATCATCAAGGTCGGGGCCGAGGCTCTCGTTCCAGTGACCCTCACCCTGTCGAAGACCAAGGAAATCGCGCTCGAGGTCGTCTCGCCTCTGGCGCCCATCCAATATAAAGCCTCCAGCGAAACCTACTCTCTCAGCCGTAAGGAGATCGAGGCCTTACCGCGAGGAAACAACAATGAACTCCACGACGTGCTGCTCACGATTCCGAGCGCGGTCTACGGGTCGCTCAAGCAAGTGCACATTCGTCAGGACCATGCGAATCTTCAATTGCGGATCGACGGCGTGCCGATTCCGGACACCGTCTCATCCACCTTTTCGGATGTGATCAGTCCCAGGGCCTGGGAGCGGGCGGACATCATCCTGGGCGGCATGGAAGCGCAATACGGGAACAAGGCGGCGGCGGTGCTGGACATCACGACGAAGAGCGGCACGAAGCCGTCCTTCGGGTCGGTGCAGATGATGGGCGGCTCGAACAAGACCATCAACCCGTCTTTTGAATATGGCGGCACGATCGGCGAAAAGTTCCGGTTCTATATTTTGAACAGCCACACGGCCACCAATCGGGGCATCGAGCCGCCGACGCTAGGCCGTACCCCGTATCACGGGCAAAGCGAGCGTAATCAGACCTTTATTCGGGGCGACTATCAACACGACAACAAGAACAACTTTACCTGGTTATTCTTGAATTCGGTGGCCAAGTATCAAATTCCCACGGCGCCGGGCGGCGAACTGGACCCGAGCGGGCAGATGTTGCCCCTCTTGCAGGCCAGCCGGCCCGGGTTCTCACCCGTCGCGTCACAGGCCATCGACGAGTTTCAGAAAGAGAACAACCAATACGGCCACATGGTCTGGCGGCACGACGTGAATGCCAACAACTTCTTCAGCCTGGCTGGCTACATGCGGCATACGCGCGCCACGTTCAAAACCGACCCGTTGAACCTCTTGGCCTACACGGCCGATCCGGCCGAGCCCTTCTCGGCGTCCGATCAGGATCGCAATGCCTATTCGACCGGCGTGCGATTCGACTATACCTACGTGCACAGCAAGCAACACCTCATCAAAGCCGGGTTTCAGCTCGATCGGACGCAATCGGTGAACAAGACCAGGCTGTTTACGTTTGCCGACGATGGAGCCGGCAATCCGACCGGCGACCTGCTGAGCTTGAACGCCGACAATCGTCAGATCGGGTATCGGCAGGAGTTCTGGATTCAGGATCAGTGGAGTCCCAACGACCAGTGGACCTTCAATCTCGGCGTTCGCGGCGACATCGTGCAGTATCAGCGCAACGAAGGCCAGGTCAGCCCGCGCATCGGGGTGAGCTATAAGTACAATCCGTCCAACGTGTTCCACGTGTTTTACGGCCGCATGTTCACGCCGCCGAATCTGGAAGCCAT
>CAADGJ010000036.1 GCA_900696505.1 uncultured Nitrosospira sp. | reverse complement strand
TTTTTGCACGTCGATGACTGCGCGGACGCCTGCCTGTTTTTAATGGATCGCTATTCGGACGCGATGATCATGAACGTCGGGGCCGGGCAAGACATTGCGATCGCAGAGCTGGCTGCGCTGGTCGCCGAAGTGGTGGGATACCGAGGTGATATGCAGTGGGATCGTGCCAAGCCTGATGGCATGCCGCGGAAATTGATGGATTCCAGCCGCATCGCGGCCCTGGGATGGAAACCGGCAACCACCTTGGCAGAAGGGTTGCGCCGGACGTATAGCTGGTATCGTCAGCAGCTCGACCAGTCTCGATCAGGTGTCTCATGACGTGCGATGGCAGGAACCGGTCCGCAGTCCCCCCTCAACAGTCATAGATCGTAGGAATCTCGCTGCATGTGTGGTGTCGTTGGTGCGTTAGTGCTCTCCTCCGGGTCATTCCGTGTCTCAGAGCCGTATTTGATACGAATGAGAGACAGTCTGGCCCACCGGGGGCCTGACGGAGCCGGATTGTGGATTGATTCGCAGGAACGAGTCGGACTTGGGCATCGGCGACTCTCGATCATCGACTTGAGCGAGACGGCCCGCCAACCGATGGCCAACGAGGATGAAACCCTCTGGGTGGCGTTCAATGGAGAAATTTACAACCACGCTGCGATCCGGCGCGAATTGGAGGCGCTGGGCGGCCACCGGTGGCGAACGGACCATTCCGATACCGAAGTTATTCTGCATGCTTTTGAAACCTGGGGCATCGACTGCGTGGCAAAATTCCGCGGCATGTTTGCGATTGCCCTATGGGATGTTCGTCGACAGGAACTGTGGTTGATTCGTGACCGCATCGGTGTCAAGCCATTGTATTACAGTCTGCATCACGGCAGATTCGTCTTCGCCTCCGAAATCAAGGCCTTGCTGCAGGACCCGGAACAGCCCAGGACCCTGCATGAGGAATCGCTCTTTCATTATCTGTCCTTCCTCACAACGCCGGCCCCGCAGACGCTGTTTGATGGCATCAAGAAGCTTCCCGGTGGCACGTGGTTGCGCGTGCGCGCCGATGGAGCGATGGAGGAACGCCGGTATTGGGATGTCTGGGACCATACGTCCCCCTTGGTTGGGGAAAGTGACGAGGTGATTGCCGCTCGTATCCTGGAGAAACTGAGGGAATCGGTTGCACTTCGCAAGGTGAGTGATGTGCCCGTCGGGGTGTTTCTGTCCGGGGGCGTTGATTCCAGCACGAATGCCGCCTTGTTCTCCCAGGGAGAAACCCAACGCGTCAGGACATTTACCATCGGCTATGACGCGGAGTATCCGAGCTATCGCAATGAGCTGAGTCACGCCCGGTTCATGGCTGATCACGTTGGGGCGGACCATCACGAGCGATTGCTCTCCCTCGACGATCTCATTGCATTCCTGCCGCGCATGGTTATGCTGCAGGATGAACCGATTGCGGATCCTGTTTGTGTCCCGGTCTTTTATGTATCCGAGCTGGCTCGCCGACACGGCGTGATCGTCTGTCAGGTCGGAGAGGGCGCCGATGAGCTGTTCTGGGGGTATCCCTCCTGGAAGACATCTAAGATGCTCGAGGAGTGGAATCAGTGGCCGGTACCGTCCCTCGTCAAACGTCTCGGCCTTCACGGATTGCAATGGTGTGGGTACGGTGACAGTATGCACTACGAGCGGCTGCGGCGCGGGCTCCACCATCAACCAGTGTTTTGGGGCGGCGCCGAAGCCTTTCCTGAAATGTTGAAACAGCGTCTGCTCTCGAGGCGCCTTCAACAACGGTTTCGGAAGCTGACGTCATGGGAAGTCATCCGGCCGATTCACGATCGATTTCAGTCCAAGGCCTGGGAGCAGGGGCCGTTGCAGTGGATGAGTTATCTCGACCTCAATTTCCGGTTGCCCGAATTGCTGCTCATGCGCGTTGACAAGATGAGCATGGGGGCCAGCCTGGAAGCGCGGGTGCCGTTTCTCGATCACGAGTTCGTGCAATTGGCGATGAGTGTTCCCGAGGCGGTGAAGACGCGAGGCGGCGTCGTCAAAACCTTGCTCAAACAAGCGGTGCGTGGCGTTATTCCGGATGCCATCATTGATCGGCCGAAGCAGGGATTCGGTGTACCGGTACAGGAATGGATGCAGGGCCGCTTGGGCATATTGATGCAGGACACCCTTACCGATTTTTGTGACCGCACCGATATGCTCGACAAACAGGCGGTACTTGATCTGGTGTGCCGACAGCGTGACCCTCGCAGCTGGTATCTGTTTAACCTCGCTCTTTGGTGGAAGGCTTATCTTGCGTAGTGCCTGCAATCAGGACATTCATGGGCGCGGCAGTCCCTCCTGTCTTTGCGCCCAATGCCCCGTTGCTGTCGAGACGCTCCTCAAAGGCGAGAACCATGGGTAACGAGGCAGTGCTCGGTTTTTCTGCCCGTCTTCTGTCAAAAGCGCAACACGTCGGCTGGTTCGCCACTGTCCGTATGAGCTGTCGCAAGGCTCTTCGTCCCTGGCTCACGAGACGGCATCGTGCACGAGTATTGCAACAGCCCTATCGCGTGGAAAGAAGCGATCTGGCCTCCGCCCTCGACGTCACTCTCGAGGATCTTCCCGCTGCCGTAGAGCGAGTTCGTGTCGCACTGACGAAACGACTCCCGGTTTCACCGCAACATCATGAGGCGATTCGCCGGGTATATGCGGATGAGGCGCCTGGCCTTCGCCAGGCGACCATCGCATCAGCCGACCGAATCTGTGCTCACATATTTGACCTGTTGGGTTCCGGGCCTGTTGCCTTGGGGACGACGATCGATTGGCATCGGGATTTCAAGTCCGGCTACCGCTGGAATCCTAATCAGTGCTTTCTCGATGTGGCCCATGGTCATCATGCCGGCGTCGATATCAAGGTGCCGTGGGAATTGTCGCGCGGGCATCACCTCGTGCTTCTGGCTCAAACAGCTCTCCTGACCGGGAACTCCAAGTACGCACAGGAATGTCTGTCGCAGTTGACTGGTTGGATCGAAGGCAATCCGACGGGGTGGGGGGTCAACTGGGCCTGCCCCATGGATGTGGCGATCCGTGCCGTGAACTGGCTGTGGTCGCTCGTGCTGTTGGCGGAGTCACCGCTCATCACGACGGACTGGCTTGCAGACGTGCTGGCGTCGCTGGTGGCGCATGGCCGGTTCCTCATAGACAACCTCGAGGTCCGTGACGACGACGTGACGACCAATCACTACCTGGCGGACCTCGTGGGCCTGCTCTATCTCGGCCTCTGCCTGAAGGAAGTGCGCGACGCAGAGGGTTGGACGGCATTCGCTGTTCGGGCCTTGGTGCGCGAGATGGATCGGCAGGTTCTGGCCGACGGCGTGCATTATGAGTCGAGCCTGTCTTATCACCGCTTGGTGACGGAAATGTTTCTGTCCTCGGCCGTGCTCTGTCGGTGTCATGGGGTAGAACTCCCTGCGACTTTTCACGGTCGTCTCGCGAAGATGTGTGAGTTTGTTGCGGCCTACACCAAGCCGAATGGGTTGGCTCCGCAAATCGGGGATGGCGATAATGGACGCCTGCATATTCTCACCGGGTATGGCCACACTGATGTTCGAGATCATCGGCATCTGCTCGCCGTCGGCGCAGTCTTGTTCGATCGTGCGGAGTGGTGTGCGGACTCTGGGCCTTCATGGGTCGAGGGTGTGTGGTTCGGCGGCATCCGTGGGGGTGGACAGCATAGAGAACACGTCCTTGAGGAATGTGGCAGCGCCACCTTCCCGGCAGGAGGGTTTTACATCCTGCGCAAGGCGGAGGACTATGTGTTGTTCAACTGCAATGCGCCCGGTACGCAAGGGGTCGGAACGCATAAACACAATGATCTCCTCTCGCTGGAGATGCATCTGGGAGGGGAAGATATTCTTGTGGATTCGGGTTGTTTTCTCTATACTTCCGACCCGCAATCCTATGATCGATTCCGCAGCACACTCTACCACTCAACCGTGAGGGTGGATCAGGCGGAGCAGAACCGTTACATTCCAGGGAAGAGTTTTTGTTTGCACCCGGATAGCCGGGTGTACCCTGTTCAATGGGATACCGGGGGGTCGGTGGAGCAGGCCGCGGCGGACCACGATGGATACGGACGGCTCCCCCATCCGGTAAGACATCGGCGTGAGATACGCGCTGACTGGTTGAACAGGTCGTGGCGGGTCATGGATTATCTCTTCAGTCCGGCGACCGGCTCACATCCGCATTGCCTTGAATGGACATTGATCTTTTCGCCAGAGTGTTCCGTACAGCGTGTGGAAGCCGGATGGTCGGTGATGACCCCCAGGCAGCAGTTCTTGTTGGATGGTCCGCAGGTATCTGCGAGCGGAACGTCCCTGTCCATTTCGCCGCAGCTGGGTGAGCATGCGATCGCCGAGCAGTATGGACGCGTGAGGAAGGCTTCTTTGCTGCGCTGGAGTTGGGAGGGATCGCTCCCGGTCAAAGGTGTCTTCACGATTTCTTTAGCGGGTTCAGGGGCGGGATCGGTTAGTGAACGGCGGGGATTGAGTTGAAGAAAGCGTTGACCATCTGGTTGACGGGGTTGCCTTGCGCGGGCAAGACCACGTTGGCCAACATGCTCTATCGAAGTCTACTCGCGCAGGGTCTCACCGATATCGAAGTATTGGATGGCGATGTCGTTCGTACGCATCTCTCGAAGGGGCTTGGATTCTCCCGAGCGGATCGAGATACCAACATTCTGCGGATCGGGTGGGTCTGCCAGGTCCTGACCAAGCATGGGGTCTGCAGCATCGTGGCCGCGGTGTCACCGTTTCGCGCCGTCCGGGACGACGTGCGCGCCATGATAGAAAAGGCGGGAGGGCCGGGATCGTTTCTTGAAGTGTGGGTGCGTTGCGGGGTTGAGGAATGCATCCGGCGTGACGTTAAGGGGATGTATGCGAAGGCGTTGCGAGGAGAAATCCAGCAGTTCACCGGCGTGTCCGATCCTTATGAGGAACCGCTCAACCCGGAGATCGTCGTCGATACGAGTCGTGAATCCCCGTCGGTCTCGGTGGGGCGTATTCTGGAGGTCATCAACTGTGGAGAGGTGTGACTGTCGCGGAGCTCGGCGACCCACGCTCAAAGGATCGCCCGGTGGTGGATAAGAGCTTTCTGTGGTTTCTGCTCCCGGCGCTGCTCCAAACGCTCATCGGAGTCGGCGTCATGGTTCCCATCACTACGTATTACCTCGACCCGGCCGATCTCGGCACCGTCGCCATTCTTACTGCTCTCGCCACGTTGGTGACCCCTCTTGCCTCGACCGGTGACAATTGGGTGCTTTCGACTTATTGGCATGCAACGTCTGAAGCCGGCCGTAAAGAACTGCTGTGTAACCTCCTGTTGGCCAATCTCGGGATGAAAACAGTATGGGTGGTGGTGTTCTGGTTACTTGCTCCATTGTTGTTGCCGCAGCTGATTCGAGACTATCGTCCTGAGTACCAACAGTATTTCGGATTGGTGTTGCTCGGATTGTTGGCCGGTACTCTGTGGGGAACCCTGAGTCCATTGATGGTCATCGAACGGGCGCCTGTCAGCCATGCGATCAACGAGTCACTACAATGGGCGGCAGGTGCCATTACTACGCTGATAGGTCTCTCGGTCATGAAGCTTGGAGTCATGGCCATGTTTCTCGCGCCGATTGCTGCCGGCCTCGTTTCCATGCTGCACGGGTTCCACTATGCGGCCCATCGGGTCTCCCTGCGGCCTAGTCTACATTGGGGTAAGCAGATCGCGCAGAGTGGCATGCCGGCGATCCCGTTCAGCCTGATGGATGTGGTGGCCAACAGCATGGACCGCTTTGTCATTCAGCGCTGGCTGGACCTCTCCACACTGGGCATTTATGCCCATTCGCAGAGTTATCGAGGAATGTTTGTCACGGTAACGAAAGCCTATTCGCGCACCATGACGCCGACATTTTTGGAGTTATTCGCCGGAAATCCCCGCCAGTCGCAGCGGCAAGTTGAAGAGACCGTGTCGCTATGGTACCTCTGTGTGACGGCCGGCGGCATTCTGGTCACGCTGTTTTCTGCTGACGTGATCCATCTGCTGACGCATGGGAAATTTGATCGGGCCGCGGGACTCGTGCCGATCTGGTTTCTGCTCGTCAGTGTACACAGCATGGCGATTCCTTACACTCAGTACCTGCTGACGGCCCGCCAGAGCATGCTTTTGTCCTGGTCTTCCATCCTGATGGGCCTGGGGACAATGGGGCTGGTGGCAGGTGCCACCTGGCTCTTCGGTGTTATAGGGGCGACGAGCGCAGCGGTGTTCGGCTCTCTCGCGTTGCATGGGATGCGCTTTTTTTTGGCACGTCGGTTCGGCTGTCCTTATGGGATCGAGCCGGGGGCATTCTGGAGCATGGCCGCTGTGCTCGCCGTGTATATGCTGTCCTATGGAGTAGAACTACCTTTTTCAGCAAAAATGGTGATGGCAGTCGCAGTTTTGACAGTCTTGTGGATGAAGACGGCACCGCTCTGGTCGTGGCAAGCCGTGGTTCGACTCTGGGCGGCGCCGAAATAAGTTGCATAGCCTCGGAGTTATTTCGGTTTCTTTGCCTGGGCACGTCAAGTGGCCGCCGTGGCGCGGGTGAGACAACATTTGAAAGGAGACGGCAATGGCAGGTGAGAGGTCAACTGGTACTTCGCGGAAGGACGGCGGTACTGCGCGCGCGTCCGGTCAGCTCGTCACCGACGAGCCGGCAGGAATTGTCAGCGGCCATTTCAGCCATTGCCAAAATTGTGGACACCAACCGCTCGTCACGATCATGGATTTCGGCCACCATCCGCCCTGCGATTCACTTATACGTCCCGAACAACTGAGCGGTCCCGAGTCATTTTATCCATTGCATCTCCTGCGATGCGAACAGTGCGGGCTGGTACAGATTGACTACGCCGTCGATCCTGCGGAGTTGTTTTATGAGGGGTACCCCTATATGACCGGAATTACAGGCGCGCTCAAAAGTAATTTTGATGCGATGGCGGGGAAGGTAATCGAGACCCTGAAACTTCAGCCGGGGAGCCTGGTCATCGATATTGGTTCGAACGACGGGACGATTTTAGAGGGGTTCAAGGCCAGAGGCATGCGGGTGTTGGGCGTTGAACCGACTGGTATTGCGAAAATTGCGAATGCGAAAGGAATTCCGACACGGCAGGCGTTCTTCAGCGAAGAAGTCGCCCGGGATATTTTACTGAAGGAAGGGCCGGCATCCCTCATTACGGCCGCTAATGTCTTTGCGCATGTAGCGAACCTTGGGCCCTGCCTTCGCGGCATTCATGCCTTGTTGGGTGACCATGGGACCTTCATTTCCGAGTCGCACTATCTGCTCGATCTTATCGACACCCTGCAATATGACACGATTTACCATGAGCATCTGCGCTTTTATTCCATCAAGCCGATGCAGGATATGATGAAGCGTTTTGGCTTCAGTGTCGCTGATGCCGAGCGCATTCCCAATCATGGCGGGTCCATTCGGGTGTATGCCGTGAAAGGAACCCAGGTCAAGCCGACCGACCGGCTACAGGAGTTGGTCAAACAGGAGGAATCGTACGGTCTGTACGGGTCCGCCTTGTATGCCACCTTTGCTCTGCGGGTCCGACAGTCCAAATGGAAACTCATGCATCTCCTGTCTGATTTGAAGATGAAAGGGCATCGGATCGCAGGTATCGGATCTCCAGGCCGCTCCAGCACGGTGATGAATTATTGCGGGATCGGTCCCGACTACCTGGATTACACGGCTGAACAGGCCACTTCACTCAAGGTGGGATTGTTTACGCCCGGCACGCATGTGCCGGTGGTGGATGAGAAGCGTCTGTTTGAGGATCAACCGGAATATGCCTTGGTCTTGGCGTGGCACCTGGGGGAAACGATCCCGCGCAAGTTGCGCAGCAAGGGGTTGCGGTCGAAGTTCATTATGCCGTTGCCAGAACCTGTTATTCTCGATTGGTAGCACCGGTCGCATGGGGAAGCTCAGCGTCGGAATTCTCGGGACCGGGTTCGGCGCGAAGGTTCTTGCCCCGGCGTTCAAAACTCTATCAGACGTCGCGGTGACCGCGATCGCTGGACAGAATCGTCACAAGGCGGCATCGGCGGGGCAGGCATTAGACATTCCCACGGTCCACGATTCCTGGCAGGGACTGATCGATGATGAGCAGGTCGAGGCCGTCGTGGTGGCCGTTCCCCCGTCGTCACACCTCGAAGTGGTGACAGCGGCATTGCGGGCGGGCAAACACGTCTTGTGCGAAAAACCCTTTGGCGTCGATGCGGACCAGGCTGCACAGATGTGCGAACTCGCGCGGGAGAGCGGCAGAGTGTGCATGGTCGATTATCTGTTTCGTGCGGCGCCGGAGCGAGTTCGACTGAAGGAACTGCTCGACGGCCAGGCGATCGGGCGACTCATCAGAGTGACCGTCGAATGGACAGTCCGAGGGCGCGCCGCTGGAAACAGTGCCTGGTCGTGGCAGTTCGATCCTTCCTCGGGCGGGGGAGTGTTGTTCGCGTTCGGCTCGCATGTGGTGGACTATCTTCAATGGTTGGTCGGGCCTGTCCGAAGCGTGGCTGCCCGCATGAGCACCCGCGGCGGACCGTCGCAAGCGGCTTCTTTCGGTCGTCCCGTCGCGGCAGATACGTTGGACGCGATGCTGCTCCTGGAGGGCGATATCCCTGTATCGATGACTGTCTCGAATGCGACACCGGGTGGACGTGGACATTGGCTGACCATATATGGCGAGCGGGGAGCATACGTTCTCGGCAATGCCAATCTGACCGACACGGTGATCGGTACCGGTCTCTATCAGTCGGATGCGGCGACCGGAACCTTGTGCCAGATACCGGTCGTTTCGCTCGGTGGCGAGCGGGTGGCCGACGGACGGACCTTGCTGGTTCGGCGTATTGCCGAAGGGTTCGTGCGAGCCGTTCGATCAGGAACGCCGGCAGAACCTTCGTGCGAAGCTGGTTGGCGCGCTCAGGTGGTCATGGATGCCATACGAGAAGCCCACGAGCAGCAACGCTGGGTGCCGGTACGATGTCCTTCAGCCGAAGATGGGGGCGGGAGTTCAGGCCAGCGCGCCCAATGAAAATTTTTATTCTGTTATCTAATGCTCCTCATGCCAAAGGCGAAGCGATTGAAGTGGTGGGGCATGAAGTCGTGGAGAAGGCGCAGCAACTGGGGCATTCTGTCGTGCTCCAGGTTATCCTCCGGGATGCTCGAGGAAGTGCCGCGGCACAACAGGCCGAACATCTCCTGCGCGAGGTACGAGGGCCCGGAGTCGCCGTGTGCCCCATGTTATATGTGGAGGATGTGACCGCCGCATCTTCCAGTCGAGGAACGCTGTCACGACTTGGCCGCTTGTGCGTTGCACTGAGTCTACGGCGCATGTTTCCTGCCTCCGGTCTCGGTTCTGTCGTGGAAGAACGGGTACGCGAGGCAGGTGGCGAGGCTATTGTGAGTATTTGGAGTTGGGAGGCGCTGGCAGCGACGTATCACATTTCAGGCGTGCCGAAGTTTGTCTACTATGGCAATCCGGATCATCTGCCGATGCAGGCGCGGCTCAGGCATCCCGAGCTGTTCGGCCTGCCTACAGCTTCGCTGAAAGATCGTCTATGGTTATGGTTTGAGAGGGTACGGAATGAACGACGAAAACGGCTGAATATCCGTATGATGAATGCCTGCGAGGTCACCGCCAACAATTCACATCTGGATGCCCAGTTTTACCGCGCTCACGGACATCCGAATTCGATCTATCTGCAAAACATGTGGTCGCCGGTCAGCCCGACGCCGCATGCTGTGGCGGTTTCCCATTCAGCCCCCCGCCCGATCAAAATTATCGGCAGTGTGGGGAATCTCGGTGCTACCGGCAATACCTTTGCGTTGACGTACCTTGGCCGGGAACTGTTGCCTCGACTTGCGGTTCGATTCAAGGATCGTCCCTTTGAAGTCCATTTATTGGGGAAAGGCACCCCATCAGCAGCCTCGGCTGCTGCGCTCAAAGATCCTCGCGTCAAGATTCGTGGGTGGGTGGAGGACATCAATGAGGAATTTCGATCGGCGTCCTCATTTTTGGTACTCACTAATGTGAATGCCGACTTTCTGGTTGGAAATACAAGGATCCTGCTCGCCTGGGCTTTGGGGACGTGTGTCATCATGCATGAGAACAGCGCCCTAGCCATGCCTGAAATCAAGCACGGTGTGAATGCGTTGCTGGGCAAAACACCGGACGAATTGGTGGACTTAATTGTTTCGGCAGTTGATGATGAGGCGCTTCGGACGAGCATCGGGCAGGGAGGGGAGCGAACATTCGAGACGTACTATCGATCGGATGTGGTTGTTCCCAAAATGTTTGCCCTTGTGCAGGACATGGTGACCCGATACCGTTCGGTCGCTGTTTGACCAGAGGGGATGCCATTCACTGACGGATAGTGTGTATCGGAGAACCAGCAACGACTCGCGGTGCGAGTTAGATTAAGAGGGAATCGTGAAGAACGCTCTTGCGTCTCGAATTGGAGAAGGTCTTGCCACCCTGTTACCGGAGTTCCTCTGTACAGCGTTTGCCAAGCAGTTAGCAGAACGAAATCCTCAACTGCTGCTGGAGGCGCTGGGGCCGAAGCTCAATCGGACTCCCTCGCTGGATACGATGCCGTTTGATTTGTCTCCCTCTGCTCCGTTGCAATTCGAAGATCTGTCGGGTTTATTTGCCAGCACCTCGCTCGATCATGGAGTCATCGCCATGACCGTCAGGCAGACTGCGTACCTGTTTGGGCTGATCCGCCGATTGAAACCGCGCAAGGTCATCGAAATCGGGCGGTACAAGGGGGGGTCGACTCTGACAATCGCTGCAGCCATGAACGGGCAGGGCGATTTCTGGTCGATTGATCTCGGTGAAAAAGAGGCCCGGTTGCATCAGCGAGGCACCACACGCACGTTTGACGATGAGATTCGAGACATCTGCAAGAGATTCGGCTTGTCCGTGACCCTGCTGGTCGGAGATTCACGAACGATCGATGTCGAGACCGGCGAGGTTGACCTCGTCTTCATTGACGGCGATCACAGTTATGAGGGCGTCAAGAATGATTTCGAACGCTTCGGCCGCCGTGTGAAAGTCGGTGGTGCGGTCCTCTTTGACGATGCCTGCGATGAAGCTGTGTTCCACACGCATTCAGAATCGGTCGGAAAGCTGCTGAATGAAATTGTCGCGCAACAATCATTCCGCCTCGTCAAGTCGGTCAATCGATTGGCTCACATTGAGCGAATTCGGTAGGAGGTTCCGTGCTGGTTGGTATTTTCGGCGCCGGTCGCAATGGCTCGTCCCTCCTTATGCGGTTGCTGGACGGGAGCCCTGGGCTATGGATCTATCCCATCGAACTGAACTACTTGCGAAGTTTT
>CAADGJ010000035.1 GCA_900696505.1 uncultured Nitrosospira sp. | reverse complement strand
GTGCGACTTTGGAGCTGGCTACCTAGGTTCGATTCCTAGTCCCCCAGCCAAATATTCCCTTCACGAACTTTGCACGGTCTCTGCGCGTTTTTCATCCAACTCGGCCCAGCGGGCGTAGAGCCGTTCCACTTCAGCTTGCGCCGCCACCAGGGCCTCGCTCCGTGCCTGTAGTTCCGCGGCGTTCGACATGACCTTCGGATCGTGCATGGCGGCCTGACAGGCGGCCACCTGCTCCTCGGCCTTCAGGATCGTGTCTTCAATCGTGCCCCACTCTTTCTGTTCCCGATAACTGAGTTTCTTGGGCTTGCGAATGGGTGCTGTTCCTGCCACATCGCCGGTCGTGGTGCTTTCCTCATTCGGGCCCGTTTCGGACTCGGCAGCCCGTTCCTGCGCGCTTTCCCACTGGGCATAGTCGGCGAACCATTCGAGGCGACCGGTGCCGTCCAGTGCCAGAAGAATGGTAGAGACACGATCCAGCAACCAGCGATCATGGGTGACGAGCACCAGTGCGCCGGGGAATTCGAGTAAGCTGTCTTCCAGCACATCGAGTGTCGGAATATCCAAATCGTTGGTCGGTTCGTCGAGGATGAGCAGGTCGGCCGGTTGCAACATCAGTTGGGCGATCAGCAGTCGCGCCTGTTCACCGCCCGAAAGCCGGGAGACTGGAAGGTCGAGCTGTTCAGGTCGAAAGAGAAAGCGCTTCGCCCAGGACGCAAGATGGACTGAGCGGCCCTGGTAGACGATCGCATCGCCGCCTGAAGGAGCCAGCGCGCGCCGCAGCGGAGCATCTTGATCCAGGGATTCACGATGTTGTTCGAAGGAAACGATGCGCAGTCCATCGGCGCGCATAATTGTGCCTGAGTCGGGTTCCAGCGTGCCGGCGAGTAATCGAAGGAGAGTGGTCTTCCCACTGCCGTTCGGGCCAAGGAGGCCCAGGCGTTGCCCCGGCCCGAGAAGCAAATCCAGATTCGTGACGACGGGCTTCTCGTTGAAGCGCTTCGTGACCTCTTTCGCAACCAGCAGTTGTTTGGACTTTCGCCCGGAGGCGGAAAAGTCGATGCCGATCGACGATTGTGCGGCGCGGGCTTCGACCTGGTCTAATTCCTCAATGAGTTTGCCGGCCGACTGAATGCGGCCCTTCGCTTTGGTGGTACGAGCTTTGGGCCCTCTGCGCAGCCATTCCACTTCGCGCCGCACACGGTTGGCCAGCGACGATTGATAGTCCGCCTGCACCTGGAGTGCCGCATCGCGTTGTTCTAAAAAGTCGCTGTATCGGCCTTTGGCTTCAAAGCGGCCTTCGGGGTAACAGCGGTTCAGTTCCACCATGCGCGTCGCAATCGATTCTAAAAAACGACGGTCGTGACTGATGACGAGAAAGGCCTTGGCGCGGTTCTTCAGCAGGCGCTCCAGCCAAAGAATGCCCTCGACATCTAAATGGTTCGTCGGCTCGTCCATGAGCAGCACGTCCGGCTCGAGCAGCAAAGCCTGTGTGATGGCCAGGCGCTTGCGCCACCCTCCCGAAAGGGTGTCGACGCAGTGTTCCGGATCAGGAAAGGTGCCGATGCTGAGGGCTCGGGCGATGAGGCCGCCTTCTTCGTGAGGGTCACGACCGGCATCCGTGAGGGTTTGCTGGAGGACATGTTCGATGCTCGAGCCGGCAGGAAAGCTTGGCTCCTGCGGGACATATCCCATGCGGGTATGACCCCGTACGGTCCGTGTGCCTTGGTCGGGCGATTCGAGACCGGCCAGGATTTTAAGCAGCGTGGATTTGCCGGACCCGTTCGGGCCGATCAGGCCGACATGGTCACCTTCGCACAAGGCCAGCGTGAGATTGCTAAACAGGGCTCGTACCCCATAACTTTTACTGATCGATTCGCAGCTCAATAGAATGTTGGGGGCCATACCCTGATTACCTCTCTCGCAACAGTGAAAGCGTGCAGTATACGGTGGGGGAAGGGCCCAGGGCTAGCGGCAGGAGTGCCGCTTCCTGTGTTAACGCGACGTCGAGATCAACGGCGAGTGGAATGGTTAATGAGCGGTCTTGGCGCGTCCCGTGCGGAGCCGATGCTGAAAGCAGGCGGGGCAAAGATGATAGCCGCCCTGCGTGGAGGTATGAAACGATTCCATCTTGGCGGTGCCGCAATCAAAGCAGCGCACGTGGCTGACGAGCGTCCGAGGCAGGAGAGGCGTCACATCGATGTGCTGAAGTTGGTCGTGGACCCGGCGGACGGAGCGATGAATGCTCATAAGGAGTGGTTGCACGCTACTCGCGGCGCCCGGTATCGCAGTTTCCAATCGTCGAAGCTGCTCCCGGAATGAACCGCGTTCTTCTTGCTGATCGTCGCTGCCGGATCCTGTCACCATCGTAACCACCCCGTTGCTAGGAATGAATTCACCGTCTGCGTGAGGCGTGATTCTCGTTCATCGACAGGTGAGGGTTCAAGGAGGCAGAAGGTTGGCGCGCCAGTACTTTGCGGGGGAATGACGCTGACTGAAGGAGGAAGGAACTGGTCAACGGGCGGTGTGGGATTTCTCGATTTTCGCCCAGGCGTCTTTGAGCGTGACAGTTCGATTGAACACCAGTTTGTCCGGCGCAGAATCGGGGTCGGCACAAAAGTAACCGACGCGTTCAAACTGGACGCTGGTGCCGGGAGCGATTGAGGCCAGACTGGGTTCCACTTTGCACGATGGCAGCCGTTCCAGCGAACGGGGATTCAGATGCTGCGTCCAATCCTGATCGGCAGGAATTTTGGCCGGATCCGTCAGCATGAGACTTTCATAGAGCCGTATTTCCGCGTCGACGGCATGGCCGGCCGACACCCAGTGGATCGTCGCCTTCACCTTTCGTTGTGCCTGCGCTCCGCCGCTCTTGGTTTCGGGATCGTAGGTGCATCGAAGTTCCGTGATGTCGCCGGTGGCCGGATCCTTCACGACGCCGACGCAGGTGATGATGTAGGCATACCGCAATCGGACTTCGCGCCCAGGTGCGAGGCGGAAGAATTGCTTGGGTGGATCCTCTTTGAAATCTTCCTGGTCGATGTAGAGCACGCGGGAAAAGGGCAACTGCCGGGTTCCAGCCGACGCATCTTCCGGATTGTTGATGGCATCGAGCTGCTCAACTTGTCCCTCGGGATAGTTTTCGATCACGAGGCGCAAGGGACGGAGCACGGCCATTACCCGGGGGGCGCGCTTGTTCAAGTCTTCGCGGACAAAGTATTCAAGCAGCTGCATTTCGACGATGGCATCCCGCTTCGCCACGCCAATGGCTTCGCAAAACGCACGGAGCGCTTCAGGCGTAAACCCGCGTCGGCGGAGTCCTTTGAGTGTCGGCAGGCGCGGGTCATCCCAGCCGTTGACCAGTTTGCGTTCGACGAGATCGAGGAGTTTGCGCTTGCTCATGACCGTGAAGGTCACATTCAGCCGCGCAAATTCAATTTGCTGCGGCCGCTGAGGTGTTTCGCATTGCGCCACCACCCAGTCGTACAGGGGACGATGATCTTCGAATTCCAACGTGCAGATCGAATGGGTAATGCCTTCGATCGCATCGGACAGCGGATGGGCGAAATCATACGCTGGGTAAATGCACCACTGTGTGCCGGTGCGGTAGTGCGCCACATGGCGGATGCGGTAGAGCACCGGATCGCGGAGATTGATGTTCGGCGAGGCCATGTCGATCTTGGCACGAAGCACATGGGCGCCGTCGGGAAATTCCCCTGCGCGCATGCGGCTGAACAGGTCCAGGTTTTCCTCGATGCTGCGGGTACGATGCGGGCTGGACTGTCCCGGTTCCGTCAGCGTTCCGCGATAACGGCGCATCTCGTCCGCCGTCAGGCTATCGACGTAGGCGAGGCCTTTCTTGATGAGCACGACGGCAAAGCCATAGAGCCGCTCGAAATAGTCGGAGGCGAAAAACATCTTGTCGCGCCAGTCGAACCCCAGCCAGCGGACATCTTCTTGAATCGCCTGGACGTATTCCGGGTCTTCTGTCGTGGGGTTCGTATCATCCATGCGGAGATGGCAGATCCCACCCGGTTGCTCGTTGGCAATGCCGAAGTTGAGGCAAATCGACTTGGCATGGCCGATATGGAGATAGCCGTTCGGTTCCGGCGGAAAGCGGGTCACCACTCGGCCGTCATGTTTCCCGGCAGCCCGATCGGCTGCCACAAGCTCGCGAATGAAGTCTGAGCGTGTCGGAGGTTCTGGCGTGGTGGACATACTGGGCGCGATTCCGTCGAGTTGCCGGTGATGAACGCGAATGGTTCTATCATAGAACTGGAGGCGGGAGAAGGGGGATTGATGAACGGCCTGTGCCGTGTTGATTTTCTCTGGATCGATGGGGAGGAGTATTTTAGAATCACTTTTTTATGGCAGATGTCCCGACGTGTAGTGGTTCAGTAAGGGGGATTGGATGATGCGTGGTCAACGAATGCTTCTGGTACTTCTGGCGCTGTGTGGCCTGGGCGGGATGGATTGGGCCCACGCGGAACAGCCGGCATCCCCCGAGCTCTGCCGTGCGCAGCCTTACGAGGCGAAGATGGAATGCTACCAGCAGCACTTGGAAAAGGTGTTACTGGCCGAGGGGACCGAAGGAGCACTGACGGCTCTCGAGCAGATTACGACACAGGATCCGGAAGCGCTGCGCGAGGCCCATCCACTCGTCCACCACATCGGCCAGCAGTCATTCACGCGCTATGGAACGGCCCCGCTCGCCATGTCGCACTGCCGGGATGTCTTCTGGTCTGGTTGCTATCACGGCGTCCTGCAGGCCTTCCTGAGCAGTCTGCCCGCCGTGGAACCGGAGCATATCCTTCCGCTCTGCCCCATCAGCGAAACGGTTTCGGCCTATTCGTTTCAGCGGTACAACTGCCTTCATGGCTTGGGCCACGGCCTGACCATTCAATTTCGCTACGATGTGCTGAAGAGCCTCGCGTTTTGTGATGCCTTGCCGGGCAGCTGGGACCGCGAATCCTGTTATGGCGGCGTGTTCATGGAGAACATCGTCACGTTTCAGCAGGCCCGTCGCGCGCAAACGGCCAGCCAGCATCATCACCATGAAGCGACCAGTTTTTTGAATCCGCAGGATTTGTTGTATCCCTGCTCCGTCCTGACGGAAAAATATCTGCGCGCCTGTTACCTGATGCAGACCTCTGCCGTGCTGACCTTCCTGAATTACGACTTCGCCCAGGCGTTCACGCAATGCGCTCGAGTGGAGGGGGCGCATCAGACGACCTGTTATCGAAGTCTGGGGCGGGATATCAGCGGCTACACGTTGCGTGATGCCCAGCAGGTCAATGCTCTGTGCCGGCTTGGCCAGGGCGATCAGGTCAAGCAATGTTTCATCGGTGCGGTGAAGGACTTCATTCTGACCGACGCCAATCCCGAGCCCGGCCTCGCGCTGTGCCGCAGCCTGGATGGACCGTTCAAACGGGACTGTTATGCCACTGTGGGAGAAATGGTCGTCCCCCTGTTTGACGACAAAAATAAGCGCATACAGGCCTGCCATCGCGGCGAAAACGAATATGTCGACGCCTGCCTTGCCACTGCCACGGCCTTCTAGCTCCCCGCCAATCGCACGTCCTCTGCGGCTGACCCCCCTCAACACCCCGTCCAGGTGAGCGCGAGCTGCCTCTAGCGGATTCGGGTTCGGATGCCTGACATCGTGATCGCGTATGCCTTCATGCGCCAGTAAGCCAACGAGATCAAGCCGCCGGCGGCGCCGGCAACTGGATGACGTGGAAGTCTTTTTGCGCAATCACACGACTGTTCATGCGCAAGCGAAACTCATAACGACCTGGGGCGGGAAACAGCAGCGCGGGAATGTTGATACCGAAATCCGCAATCTGCAGGCGATCGTGAATGGCGAAGTCGGGAAGTGAGGCGCGGCAGACCAACTGATCGGTGTTCACATACACCAGATCGATCTCCAGGTGATACGTTCCTTCCGCATCAGTGAGGCAGAAGTACAGGCCCAACTGATGGTGCTGAAATGGAAAAGTCGCGGCCTGCAGATGCGTGAAGATGCCGATGAGGGATTTTTTCTTGGTGAGGCTGTCTTCGATGACGCTGTCACAGACCAGGAAGGCCTGGATGCTGGGGTTCGGACTGTCCGTCATACGATTCGGCCGGCGTCAGCCGAGCACCGCTGTCCCGCCGCGGGCTTCGAACACATCTCCGAACAGGGTATGTGTGGAGCCGACCCGGCAGAAGTGCGAGGTGATTTCGATGAGTTGACCGCGGTGAGAATAAAATTTGCCCGTCGCCACATGGATCTTTTCGCCGGGCGCCACCGCTGCCTCCAGAACCGTTTCGCCGGTTTCCTGATCCGTCAGCTTGAGCCAGGGAAGATTGGGAAACAAGGTCGGTGGGGAATCGCTTGTGCTGAGCGAAAAGCGATTGCCGTCGTTGAACGCCCACCGATTGCGGCGGAGATGCGCCACATGATTGCCGCTCCCGTCATAGAGATCGATCGTCAGCAGGATGCGATCTTGTTCCGGTGCTAGTTCCAAGACGAGTTGTTCCTTGCCCTGAACCCGGATCACGCCGTTGGTATTGCGGAAAATGTTGGAGCCGAGCCGAATCTCCAAGCTGTGTTTGTGCCGCTCTGATTCGGCCTCGTGGGAAGGATGTGATGCGTCAGGTTTGCGTAGTTCCATGCGTAGAAATCTAGTGCGACCTGAGGACCCGGTTGGCGACGCATTCGGCCCTGTGTGGTGGCTTGAGCAAGTCGGATGCAAGGTAGGCCCTTAACGGGGCGCTGTCAAGTCTGTTCTGGCGGTGCCTAGGGGGTTGCGGGGCCTTCACGGTCGTCGGAATCGGTGGCCGTCACGCAGACGGTCACTTCCTGTTCCGCCTGGCTCGGCGTGGGTATCAGGATCACTTGAGAAACGGCTGCCCCGCCGGTCTTTTGTGATGCCGGCACAACCTTGGCGATCACGGGGCCATCCCCGGCGTTATAGTAAATGGTGGTATAAGCCAGATTGGTCAGAGGTTTGCCGTCCGTGCCGGTGGTGGGCTCGGTGTAGGCGACGGTAATAGTGGATTTAGGTGGCTTCACGCGCACTTTGGTTGTGCTGCCACACTTCGTCCAGGCGCTGGAGTTGGGCGGCGCGATCGTGCCTTCCAGGAAACTGGCACCGCAGCCAGCCAGTGTGAGCAGGGCTGGAAGCAGGCCTGCGACAAGACAACCTCGAGATCCGAAGTAACGACCATGCATACTCGTACTCTAGGCTAATTCAAAAGCCTCTGCAAGCAGGACTGGTTGATGCAATAGGTGCTTGCCTCGTATGGCCTCGGTGTCCGCTCCTTCTGACTTGCCGTTTGAAAAGCCAAAACTCGCTATGGTACAGTCCGGTTCTTTCCGCTGCAGTTGGACTACCTCTCCGGTCCCATCGTCTAGCTTGGCCTAGGACGGAGCCCTCTCAAGGCTCAGACACGGGTTCAAATCCCGTTGGGACCACCAACCTTTTCAGGCAGTTAGCACAAGCCGGGTCGGACCCACCCCCGGCATTGTGCTAAATTTGTGATAGTCGTCCTTAAACACCTGCACTGCTTC
>CAADGJ010000034.1 GCA_900696505.1 uncultured Nitrosospira sp. | reverse complement strand
GGCGCCGTCCGCATCGAAGACATGGTGCTCGTCACGAAAGACGGCTGCCGGAATCTGACGAACTATCCGAAAGTGTTTGAACTCGGTTAGGCGTCTACCGCCTACGGTATTCGCATCTCGACGTTCACAACGTTATGCGCCTCACCTTCACGATCCAGCGCTTCAATCCCGAAACCGACCAGCAGCCGCACCAGGAAGAGTACCGCCTCGACATCGGACGAGGCATGACGGTGCTCGAAGCCTTGATCCGCATCAAGAACGAACTCGACGGCCGCCTGGCGCTACGCTATTCCTGCCGTTCGGCGATCTGCGGCTCCTGCGCCATGCTGATCAACGGCACACAAAAGCTGGCCTGCCGTACGTCCATCCGGAAAGAACTGGAGCGGCATGGCAGAATCAGCATCGCTCCCTTGCCGAATCTTCCGCTCATCAAGGATCTGGTGGTCGATATGGCGCCTTTTTGGGAAAAGATCCGGGCGGTCACGCCCTGGCTCACTCCCATCACGCACCCGACCAAACGCTACGGATCGTCAGGGCAACTGCGCCTGCTGCCGGACAGTTACCAGTTTCACAACGTGGACGCCTGCATCATGTGCGCGGCTTGTGTTGCTGCCTGCACCTCCCATGAAGTCTCCCGCGGCTTTCTCGGTCCGGCGGCGCTCGCCAAAGCGGCGCGCTTCGTGGCGGACCCGCGCGAACCGGCGGATGCCAAACAGGTTCGACTCGCCGCGCTTCAAGAAGCCGACGGCATCTGGGATTGCACGCGGTGCAACATGTGCGTGCAGGTCTGCCCGAAAGACGTTCAACCGATGGAGGCGATCATCCGGCTGCGGCGGTCTTCGCTTCGGCATGGTTTGACCACTGCCGAGGGCGCCCGTCACATTACCGGCTTTGTCGACCTCGTCCGCCAGGAAGGACGGTTGAACGAGGCCTTGATGCCGCTCAAAGTTCTCGGATTTAACCTGCAACGCGTGGTCGATGTCATGCCGCTCGGGGTCCGCATGTTTTTCAAAGGTAAGGTCCCATTGCCGTTCGGCCATACCATTCCAGGGATCGAACAGATCCGGGCAATCTTCGCTGCGGCCCGACGACGGACCACGCGCGTCTGACGCCCATGCCGGGCACTTTCCGATTTCTCGACGACATCGCGATGGCGGACATGGCCTTCGAGGCCGAGGGCGATTCTCTTCCGGCGCTTTTCGATACCGCGACAGAGGCGCTCATCCAAAGCCTGGCCGATCCTGCTACCGTGGCGCAGACCTGGCAGCAGGTAGTCGACATGGAAGAACCTGACATCGATACGCTGCTGTTTGAATGGCTGAACCGGCTCGTCTACCTGAAAGACGCGCAGGCCGTGGTCTTTCACCATGTCACGCTGGCGGTGCAGGCCGCGCCCGATCAATCGGCCTGGCACCTCCATGCCGAACTGGTCGGGGCCCCGGTGGATCAGTCCACGCAGGATCTCCGATCCGACATCAAGGGTGTCACCAAACACTTGTATGCCGTGACGCAAACCGGAAATAGCTGGAAGGCCAGAGTAGTCTTGGATGTCTGATGAACGACCACGTCCCTCACAATCCTTGTGCAATGGACAGGTGAACCGATGACACTCAACACCGACATGCAGGTGAACCGTATCGACGACTATCTCTGGGAAATTCCGCCATCCGAAAAGGCGGGCATGCTGGTTCCCGCAAGAATTTATGCGAGTCCGGCCATCCTCGGAGCGATGGATCGCGGCGTCTTCGATCAGGTCACCAACGTCGCCTGTCTGCCCGGCATCCATCGTTTTGCGCTCTGCATGCCCGATGGCCATTGGGGCTACGGCTTTCCTATCGGCGGCGTCGCCGCTTTCGATCCGGAAGACGGCATCATCTCTCCCGGCGGCGTCGGCTATGACATCAACTGCGGCATGCGTTTGATCCGCACGGATTTGACGCGCTCCGAGGTGCAACCGAAACTGGAACTGCTGATGACCGAATTGTTTCGCCGCGTTCCGGCGGGCGTGGGATCGCGCGGCTTCGTGAATGTGAACCGGCGCGAGTTTCGTGAGGTCATGCGCAAAGGCGCTGCCTGGTGCATCGCGAAGGGGTATGGGTGGGAGGAGGACCTGGAACGGATCGAAGAACGGGGTTGCCTCGACGGCGCTGATCCGGCGCATGTGACAGATTACGCCATCGAACGGGGCATCAACCAACTCGGGACGTTGGGTTCCGGCAATCACTATCTGGAAGTGCAGGTCGTCTCAGACAAAAACATCTTCGATCGGGAGACCGCCGCCGCGATGGGCCTGACCGGCCGGGACCAAGTCGTGGTGATGGTCCACTGCGGCTCCCGCGGATTCGGCCATCAAGTCGCGAGCGACTACCTCAAAGTCTTCGAGAAGGCGATGCGCCGCTACGGAATCTCCGTCAAGGATCAACAACTCGCTTGCGCGCCGTTTCGTTCACCGGAAGGGCAGGAGTATTTCGGCGCGATGAACTGCGCTGCCAACACCGCATTTGCCAATCGCCAGGTCATCACCCATCAAATCCGCGAAGCCTTCGCCGCCGTGTTCGATTCCACCCCGCATGCACTCGGCATGCATCTGATCTACGATGTCGCACACAACATCGCAAAGGTGGAGCGTTACGGAGACGGGGAGTGGCTGGTCCACCGCAAAGGCGCCACGCGGGCCTTCGGGCCGGGGAGTCCGGAACTGCCCGACTGTTATCGCGCGATCGGCCAGCCGGTCATTTGCGGTGGCTCGATGGAAACCGGCTCCTATCTCCTGGTCGGAACCAATCGTGCCATGCATGACACCTTCGGCTCCACGATGCACGGGTCCGGCCGCACCATGTCGCGCGCGCAAGCCAAACGCTCAGTACGCGGCGAACAACTGCTCCGCGACATGAAACAACAGGGTATTCTGGTCAAGGCTGTGTCGATGTCGGGCCTCGCTGAAGAGGCCGGACTGGCCTACAAGAACATTTCCGACGTGGTGAACACCGTGGACCAGGCGGGAATCACAAAAAAAGTGGCGGAACTCAAACCAATTGGCAATATAAAGGGCTAGCACGGCATGCATTCGACACACATGCGCGGCTTCCGGGGAACGCAGCACAGAGAGCGTGTCGTCATTCACTCAACGCCGCCTCACGATGGAACAACGCCAGCACGAACGGTTTCCCGCTCACTTCCGAAGTGCCTTCAGTTCAGTGAATCGCGTCGAGGGAGACGGCACCGTGGTCGATCTCTCGTTGCGAGGATGCGGGATCGTCAGTCAGACCGCCATGCATCCCGGCACCACACTGACCCTCCGCATTCATCTTCCGGATCCAGAGACCATGCTGACCGTCCAGCAAGCCGTGGTACGCTGGTGCCGGGACGGACGCATCGGTCTCGAATTTCAGTCCCTGCCGCCTGACGAATGGGCTCGGCTTCAACGGATCGTCAAAGCACTCACTCGCCATCCCTACGAACGGACTCAGGACGCGCAGGAAGGCCCCGGCGCCTAGCGCCCCTTCCTGTCGAGGAGGATATCGCATGGCTGACGCTTCCGCATTCCGATTGCCTCGGACCTGGCTCCCGGCGTTGCTGATCAGCATCATCATTTCCACATTGTGCGCCGCGGCCCTCTATGTGCTGTTGGCTCAGCATGACCGCTCCCTCGTGGCGCAGCGGAATGCTTCGGCCGTCATGGCGGCAGAGTACAGCGCCAGGGCCACGGCGCGAACCCTGGCCTGGTTCAGCGAATCGATGGGCGGCGAGAATTTCGGCTCCATCCAGCAGACACTGGAGCAACATGCTCAGCAGGCCAATCTCCTCGCCGCGGCCGTGATCATGGACAACAATGTGGTGGTCGCATCGAGCAATCCCGCCGCCATTGGAACCACGCTCCAAGACGCGGCCTCGCTGGCCGCACGCCGGACACAAAGCGGTGTCATCACGCCTGGTATCGAACAGGGGAGAGCAGCCTTCATCGTCATGGAACCATTCCGCCGGGACAACCGCGTGGTGGGTTGGATCAGATTGGCCGTCGCGACACCGCCTGAAGCGGCCGCTCCCCGATCGGACGATGATTTAGGCCGGGATGTCGCCCTGGTGATCGCCCCGCTGCTGCTGTTGACGGCGACCATCCTGATGCTGACGATGCGCGGCCTGATGAGCCGGGTCCGCACGCTCTTGGCCGGCATTGTCCTCGAAGCCAGGGAGCAAGGCCCTCACACGATACCCGGGGGCCTCGACACGACCGAGAGAGGCGAGATGGCGTGAAACCTGAACCATTCCGGCTATACCATTCCTCTCAGGCTTTCACCTACGAATTCGACCTGCACGCGAGATGCTCGACAAGTGCTAATTCTCTGGCAGTTCTTCCAAAGTTTGATAGGCTGTGGGGAACGCTGAAACGGCAGGCCCGCCACTGCTCGCACAAGGCCTGTGCCCCGGAGCGGCAACGCGAATCAACCGACCGCTGGACGTGTAGGGCAAACACCATATGAGTCAAACGACTCCCAAAATCCTCATTGCCGACGATGATCCACTCGCGCGGCTGTTCGTCAAAAACGCCTTGGAACCGGCCGGCATGATCGTCCTGGAGGCGACGGGCGGGAAAGACGCGCTGGCGAAGTTTGAAGCCATCGGGCCGGATCTCGTGATTCTCGACATCATGATGCCGGATATGGACGGATATCTGACCTGTTCCCGAATCCGCTCGCTTCCGCGAGGCAAACGAGTGCCCATTCTGGTCCTCACCGGCCTGGATGACGCGCAGTCCATCGGGCAGGCCTACCAGCACGGCGCCACCGACTTCATTACCAAACCCGTCAATGCGACCATCCTTTGCCACCATGTCCGGTACATGCTTCGCACCAATAACGTGCTGCACGCCTTGATCCGCAGCGAGTCCCGGCTGGAACTGGCGCAGCGCATTGCGCGCATCGGCAACTGGGATTGGAATCCGAAGACCAACCGCTTCGCCATGTCGAATGAATTGTGCCGCCTGGTCGGAGTGCGGCCTCAGGATTTTGCCGGTACCTTCGAGGCGTTTCTCGCCCTCGTCCACGTGGACGACCGTTCGATCGTGACGGGTGCGTTGCAAAAACTCGTTGCGCAACATACGCCCTGCGATATCGATCATCGCATCGTACTGCCCAACGGCACCGACTTCGTGATCCATCTCCAAGCCGAAGGCGTGCGCGAAGAAGAGACCGACGAAATCACCGTGATCGGGACGGCCCAGGACATCACCGAGCGGAAGCAAGCGGAGCGGGCCATTCATCAGCTCGCTTATTACGACAGTCTGACCGGCCTAGCCAATCGCGTGTTGTTCAAAGATCGTCTGTCGAATGCCATCTCCTATGCATCGCGCCACCAGCAGCATCTGGCGACCCTGTTTATCGACCTGGATCGCTTCAAGATCATCAATGACACGCTGGGACATACGGTGGGCGATCGGTTGCTGACACATGTCGCGGAACGTCTCAGCGAATCGGTTCGGCAAAGTGACTCGGTCAGTCGCCATGCCGACCAGGAACCGATGCACGCCCTCGCGCGTCTCGGTGGAGATGAATTCACCATCCTGTTAACGGCCTTACCGCAGCCGGAAGATGCAGGCAGGGTCGCCCGGCGAATCCTGGAATCGCTGGCCCATCCGTTCAGCATCGAGGGCCATGAAATCTTTATCTCTGCCAGCATCGGCATTTCGATCTTCCCATCGGACGGCTCCACGGTCGAGGCGCTCCTGAAGAACGCCGACACGGCCATGTACCATGCGAAGGAACAGGGCCGGAACAATTGCCAGTACTATTCGTCGGGACTGAATGCCGCGGCGGCCGAACGCCTCGATCTCGAAAACGAACTGCGGCGCGCGCTGGAACGGGAAGAGTTCGTCGTCTTCTATCAGCCGAAACTGAATATTCACTCGCGGCGCATCCTCGGAGCCGAAGCGCTGGTGCGATGGAAACATCCCAAGCGCGGCCTGGTTCCCCCGGGAGTGTTCTTGAACGCCGCCATCGACACGGGCTTGATCCGCTCCATGGACGAATGGGTGCTCCGGGAGGCCTGTCGTCAGGTCAAGGCCTGGGAAAAGGCGGGACTTCCCCCGATCACCATTTCGGCCAATGTCTCCAACTCGCTCTTCCACGGGCGTACGCTGCCTACCACCGTCGCTGATGCGCTGCGGGACTCCGGCTTGAATCCCGCGCAACTCGAACTCGAACTGACCGAGTCCATAGCGATGCGGGACGTCGAAGCCTCCGTCACCATGTTGGAGGGGCTGCGGACCATGGGGGTGCGCCTCTCAATCGATGACTTCGGCACCGGGTATTCCTCGTTGAGTTATCTCCAACGGTTTCCGCTGAGCCGTTTGAAAATCGATCAATCCTTCGTCCGGGATTTGCTGACGAACGAGAACAATGTGAAGATCACGCGCGCCATCATCGCCATGGCCCACAGCTTGAATCTATCGGTGCTGGCCGAAGGCGTGGAGACGGAAGGTCAGTTGGCGAAGTTACGGGAAGAAGGATGCGATGAGGTGCAGGGATATCTGTTCAGCCGCCCTGTTTGCGCCGAAGATTTCGAAAAACTGCTCAAGGGCGATGCCGATGCCCGTACAGCAGCGTAATGTTGATCCGCCGGTTGGTGAGTCCCTCCTTGAACGCAATGTCGTCGGTTTCATGAAACAGATCTGAATTGAACACCACGGCTCGATTGGCCCGATAGGGAATCTTGATTTCCTTCGCCCCTTGCGACGTGAGCCACTCGTAAATACTGCCCCGGGCCTTGTCGCTGTTGTAGGTTTTGAAGTCCCACTCCCTCGGGGCTTCCTTGTCCCAGACCACCAGCCCGCCGCTCTCGGGATTGAGATTGGCGTCGTCCGGCATGATCCAGAAATTGACGTTCACCGCCGCGGCATCGGCATGGATGTTTAATCCGCGCCGGGCGCTATCGTGCTTGAACGCCCAGGCCTGGGTGAGACGATGCGTGCCGAAAATACGCGGCAGACGCCGGCGAAGTTCTTCCGCAATCTGGAGCAACAGCGGCGACGCAAAGCCGTCGCCGAGAAACGCCCCGATGTACCCGTTCTCGTAGTCCTTCTTCCAGATCGTCGACGTCCAGCAGAATTCTCTCAAACGCCGCAGGGCTTCCTCCGACAGGAGCCCATCGATGTAGGTCACCTCCGGCTGCGTCGCCAGATACCGTGCTTCGATCGCCGCGTGATCAAGATCCGGCGCCAGCGCCCCTTCGGCAATCGTGTCGCAAGGCGCAATGTACAGGAGCCGGTTGAATGAAGGAGCGATAGGCTGAAGGTCGGCAGGGGAGAGGGCAACACGATTGGCTGAGACGGTGCCGGGGGCCGGCTCGAGACGCCCGCACCACTGGAGAAGCGCGTCATGATACCCGCGCCATTCCTCGCCGATTAACCCGCGTTCAAACAGGTAGCCGATTTGCTCGGCATCGTGCTTCACACGCGACCGAAAGACCGCGGAGTCGGTGACGGGGCGGCCGTGTGCACACTTGGCCTTGGCCGTTTCCGCAAAGCAGTGCAGCGCGCGAGGAATATCTTCCCGCCAGATCCACGCGATACCGAGATTGTACAGTGCCGTCCCGTAGCCCGGATGAGCCTGCAGCGCCCGTTCGAAGCTGCGGATCGCGTCATCCACCAGGCCCTGCTCCAGTAAGACCAATCCAAGATTGTTGTGGGCCTCGGCATGCGCCGGTTTCAGCGCGATGGCCTTGCGGTACGCATCAGCCGCGGCATCGAGCCGGCCTTGTTCTTTCAACACGACGCCAAGATTGTTGTGCGCTTCGGCATGATCCGGATTGAGCGCCAGCACCTGTTCATAGGTAGCTTGGGCCTCCGCCAGGCGCCCTAACTCTTTATAGACGTTCCCGAGGTTCGTGCGGGGGTCGATGTACCTGGGCTTGAGCTGAATGGCTCGATTGTATGCATCAACTGCGTCAGGGAGAAGCCCTGCCCGTTGAAGCACGACGCCATGGTTGAAGCAGTAGACGGGATTGCGCGCATCGGCCGCGCGGGCCTGGGCCAGGCGCGTGAGCGCGTCACGGAGATTGCCGCGCCGGTACAGCAGCAGGCCTAAACCATGGAGGGCATCCGGCTGCGCCGGCATCCGTGCCAGCAGCTGCTGATAGCCACGTTCTGCGTCATCCAGGCGGCCGGCCTGATGATGCATCTGGGCCTCGCGCAACCCGGCCAACGCCGCTGCCGTGCCTCCGGCATTGCGCCCCTGTAGCTTTTCTTCGCGGCGACGCTCCTCACGATTCATGCACAACCTCCATCGATCGGAAGACCGGCCGATGGAGAGCGTAGCGCAGATGGGGGACGGGGGTCAAAGGAAGCGGCGAGAGAAGGATGGACGATCAGGCTGCTTGAGCCTCGTCCCGCCGTTTACGGCACTGGCCCAGAATGTCGAGGGCGGCGACGCGATAGGCTTCGGCAAACGTGGGAAAGCTGAAAATGGTGTCGATGAACCGATCGATGGTCGCCCCATCCTGCAGAGCCATCTGGCCGAGATGAATCAGTTCCGTCGCATTCTCGCCCACGATTTGCACACCTAACAGGCGTTCGCCGGAGGGATCGGAGACAAGTTTCAACAACCCGTCGCAGGCGCCGGTGATCTGGCCCTTGGCAATTTCCGTAAACGGCGCGCGGCCGATGATCGGACCCCGGTAACGGGCCGCCGCCTGTTCCTCATCGAGACCGATGGAAGCGATTTCCGGAATCGTATAGATGCCGATGGGCACCTGATTGAGCGAATCTCCGACCGGCAGACCCAAAGCATGGCTGACAGCGCGTCGGCCGTCTTCCATGGCCTGAGAAGCCAAGGCGGGCGGGCGGCCCAACATATCGCCGGCCGCAAAAATGTGCGGCACTGCAGTCTGCCCGTGATCGTTCACCGGGATATGTCCCTTTTCATCGAGCGACAATCCCGCCGCCTCCAGATTCAATTCCTCGACATTCGGTTGCCGGCCCAGCGCCACCAGCATTTTTTCGCTTTTGACTGCCATACCGTTCGCGAGCCGGGCCACCACGGAGGAGACACCATCCCAGGCCACCTCGGTGACCGTATGGCCGGAATAAAACCGTCCCCCCTGACGCTCGATGCTGCGCTGAAACACGTCGACGATATCGTGATCCATGAAGGGGAGGGGACGTTTGGCTCGGTCGATGATGGTGACCTCGACGCCCAACAGGGCAAAAGTCGACGCATATTCGCAGGCAATGCCACCGCCACCGAGAATGGTCAACGAACGGGGCAGGTAAATCATTGACAGGATCGAATCACTATCCAGCACATGTTCATGGTCCACCGGAATCTCGGGAATCGACGACGGTCGGGATCCCGTGGCGAGCACGATCGTTTCGGCGGTGAGAGTTTGGCAGGCGCCATCGACGGTTTCCAGCTGCACTTCGTGGGGCGAGAGCAGCCGCGCGCGTCCGTGCCGGTAGGTCACGCCGTTGCGCGTGAGTTGACTGGCCATATAACACTCATGCGCTTTCACCACTTCGTCGAGGCGATGCAGCAAGACGCTCATCGGCACATCGATGCGCATTTTGCCTTCGAAGACTTCACTCGATCGTTTCAGGCGCTCGAACTGCACCGCCGTCTCGCGCAGGGTCTTGCTCGGGATCGTCCCCCGATACACGCAATTTCCGCCGATGCCCGGCTCCTGCTCGATCAGCACGACCTTTTTGCCTGCCTTGGCACCCTGGATCGCGGCCTTCTGGCCCGCTGGTCCGCTGCCAACGACAACGATGTCATAGGCGGTCGCCGGTATCACAGTGGCATCGCCTCCACGACGGCTTGGACCTTGTCCTTATGGGCCAGGAGCGCATCGATATCTTTGGGGTACAGGTTCAGGTCGGCAAAGACCGAATGGTCTCGTACGGTGGCTTCATCGAAGCCCTCAGGATCCAGAAAATGTTTCGCCAAGCGACCGGCCAGGCAGGTCGTCATACATTCCTGCTTCGCCGTTTTGGCGTAATGATAATCGGCGTGGAACCCGATTGATTCCACCACGGGCGGCGGAAGGCCCCATTCGTCCGCAACCAGCAGGCCCACTTGGATGTAATATCCGTCGAGCAGCTGATGGAGCAACTCCTTGGTCAATGGACTGCCTTGCTCCTTCGCCAGGGCGACCAGCGTCTGCAACACGACGGGCCGGCCGATGCCATGCAAAAGACCGCAGAGATAGGCGCTTTCGACATTGAATCGGCGCATGCGGGCGATTTCTTTGGCATAGGCTCCACTGGCGAGGGAATAATGCCAGAGACTCTTGACTTCACCATCCCATCCCGGCACTTTGAATGCGCTGCCCTTGATGGAGGCAGAGAAGGCCAATTCGGACATCAGGTTCATACCCAGCATGGACACGGCATGCTGGAGGGAAACCACCGGATTACGGGTCATATACGCCGGGGAATTGGCAATCCGGATGACATGGGCGGCCAGCGCCTGGTCTTGGTGAATGAGCGCGGCCAGTTTTGCCGCCTCGGCATCGGGATCATACACCATGGCCAGAATGCGAGAGGCCACCTGCGGCAACAGCGGGAGTTCGATGGCTCCTTTGCGGATCCGTTCGATCAAGAGCTGTTCTAACGGGCTGGTTGAGGCCGGATCTGACATTGGGGCAAGTTCAGCACTCATAGGGCTCACACCACAGGTCAAGGTTGCGGGATTGTCTTCGTTGTAGATCCTTTTCGGCTCATTTCGCCGAAAACCTTAACCTCCCGCGGAGAAGGCTCCGGGCACAGAACATGCCAGATAATTTGAGGTATTCCGCATCGGCTTCACCCCTTGTCTTACAGGCTGTTTCCATTCATGAAGGAGTCCCAGCCATGATTGCAGGAAGAGTGCTCGTGGTCCTCTGTCTCACGGCTGTCGGGTGTGGTCTCGCCCCCTTGGCCATCGCTGCCGGAGACCAGGCCCCGCCGTCGACCACCGAAAAAATGATCCGGGACACGAAGGAGGCCGTCGAGTCCACGAAGCAGTATACGATCCAGCAAAAGGACAGCTTTCAAAAGACGGTTCAAGCCGAACTGGCGGAGATGCAGACGAAGATCACTGAACTCCAGAAGAAAACCAGCGCCGCCTCCGTGGAAGCCAGGAAGGACATGCAGAAAGCCCTGCAGGACCTGGAGCGCAAGAAGGACGAGGCCCGCAAGCAGCTGGACGAGGTCAGTCACTCGACCAGTTCTGCGTGGAGCACGCTGAAAGACAACGTCAACGCGGCCGTGGCCGATCTCAAAAAAAGTTATAAGGACACGGTGTCCAAACTGCCCTGACCTGGACGGCCGGCTTTCTCAACACGCGGGGTTCCCCGTCAATGAATCACCGCCCGAGCTGTTCATCGAGGGGGAAAATACGGTAAGGTGCAAGGACAAGCAGGACAACTACTCTACGAGGCCCATGCCGCTTAAATTTGCCCTCTATCCCGGTTGCGCCGCGAAAGGCGCGACGCCTGAACTCTACCAATCCACCATGGCCATTGTCGGCCGCCTCGGCATCGAGGTTGTCGAACTCGCGGCGTCGTCCTGTTGCGGAGCAGGGGTGATCGGGGAAGCAGACCCGGACCTCGCGCTCGCCTTGAACGCCCGCACCTTCGCGCAGGCCGAGCGGATGGGGCTGGACGTGATGACCATTTGCGGGACCTGCCAGGGAGTGATGAGCGCAGCCAATCGGCGGCTGAAAAGCGAACCGGCCACGCTTGAGCGGGTGAACAAGATCCTCGCGCAGGATGGCATCTCCTACGGCGGCGGCGTGCAGGTGAAACATCTTCTCTGGATCGCGGTACGCGATCTCGGGCTCAGTCGCGTGGCCGGAACTGTCCGCTCATCATTTCGCGAGTTTCGCATCGCTCCGTTTTACGGCTGCTACATGCTTCGCCCCTCCTGGGAACTGGGATTCGATGATCCCGAAAATCCCAGTTCGCTGGAAAAAATCATTCGCGCCGTCGGTGGAGAGCCGGTCGCCTACGCAGGCCGAACGAAATGTTGCGGCTTCCCGATTATTCTGGAGAAGGAGGCCATCGCGGTGGCCATGGCCGGCACGAATATGAAAGATGCGAAGGATCACGGCGCGGATTTCATGGTGACGCCCTGTCCACTCTGTCACATGAGCCTGGATATCTATCAGGAGCGCGCAGGGCGGGCGGTGAAGACCGAACTGAACCTCCCGATTCTGCATCTCCCGCAACTACTCGGTCTCGCCATGGGGATTCCCGCGCAAGACCTGGGGCTCTCACGCCATCTGATTTCAGTCGATCGTATCGTCAATCGTTTGCAGAATCCGGACAGTACCCATTCATCTTTACCCGCGGAGCCCAGGACATGAAGGTCATCGCCCTTTCGGATTTTCAGCAGTTCAGCCAAGAGAAAATGAAGAAGAATAACCTGTTCGAAACGCCGCGATTTTTTTGCGACATCTATTGCTTCGAACCGGGACAGGAACAGAAGGGGCATATTCACGGCGAACAGGACAAGGTGTACATCGTGTTGGAAGGCGAGGGCACCTTTCAGGTGGGCACGGAAAAACGTGTCCTGAAAGCCGGACAGGGGACGATGGCCGCTGCGGGTGAGGAGCACGGCGTCAAGAATCACAGCGCGGAGCGTTTGAAGGTGCTCGTGTTTGTCGCGCCAAATCCCTGAGGTTATCGATTCCCCAGTGGGGCGGTGACTGTAATCGCTCCGGCAAGATCTCCCTCATGATGCCCTTCTTTGGGATACCCGGAAATGTCGAGATCACCTTTCGGTTCTCCATGGCAGGCCAGACAATCCTTGGCGTAATAAATCGGCATGACCACCCGTAAGGTACGCCCTCCGTCGGTCAATTCGCTCACATAGGCCTCGGCCCTGGGCCTGGCGGAGAGCCATTTCAACACCGACGCTTCGTACTCGTCGGGCTCGTTTTTCGGATTCCGCGGTTGGATAGTGGTCTGCTTCAGCCGCACATGCGCGGCCTTGGAGAACCGCGCAGAGGCCTGACTGCCGTATGTGGCCGGAATAAAGTTCTTGTAGCCGATGCCGCGCTGATTGATGACGACCTGGGCATCACGGACGACCTCGCGGCTGGCCTGGACCAAGGCTGGCAGCAGCTCCTTGGCGAGTGGCGGAATGAGCATGGACACCGGCGCGGCCGGCAGCGCGTTCAGGTCGATCCCGGTCTTGGCGTGAAACTCCCGGATCAATTGCTGCTCGAATAACTCCGGTGTGAATCCCTTTTCGCCCTTGTGAGGATCGTCGATCAACGACTGGTTGCGTTCGATGACGGCCCGCCCTGATTCCAACAGTTTGGCCAGCAGGCGCGCGGTTTCCTCCGCCTCGGCTCGCTCCACCGCTACGCTCATCGAAGGATGCAGGCACATCAGCAGCATCACTGCAGCCAGGGCGATCCATGCACGACGTCTCATGATTGTGCTCCTCTCCAGGCGGTCATGATCCGGGCCTGATGCGGCAGGTGCCCTGGATGTAGTGGGACGCCATCTTCTCCACATCGAAGGGTAATCCTTCCAACGAGGCTCTCCGGGGAAACGCATACTCGTCGTCGAGCCAACGTGTCCGCATCTCACCCAGGCGACCGGATTCGTCCAGTTTCAACAGTAGATCGTTCACCAGCCAGCGGAGGCGGTAACTCTCCTCAGCCACAACCACTCCGTAGTCGGCCTTGGTCAGGAACAGGGGGCGGCCATTCTCACGGGTCAAGAGTGACCAGTCCTTGCGAACCCGCTTGACCATATATTCCAACACCGGTTGTGCGCCCAGAATAATATCGACACGCGGCTCGGTCCGGGCGTCGGCATATTCGAAGGCTGCCGGTAACGAATCGCACACGATCAGCCGGTTTGCGCCCCAGTTGGCTTCGGCATAGTAGTACGCGCTGGTTTCATCCTGCACCGCGATGGTGAGGCCATCCAGCGCATGACTCGTGGCCGCGAGCCGATCGGCTGCAGGATGCATCGCCTGTTGCTGAATATTCTCCCGCACCCGCTCCAGGACGCTCGTGCTCGTTGTGATCCCGCTGATACCTCCCCCGTAAAAATAGGGCAGGGAATAGGCGACTCCGGCGCGGGACGGGGCAGGCGTGTTTGTCGCGACAGCCGACACGAACCAATCCAAGTGTCCTTCATTCAGGAGCCGGAACAGATCCCTGAAGCGCACGAGATGCAGGACGGGAGTCACCGGATGTCCGCACCGTCGGGACAGTTCGTCCGTCATGGCCCGGGTGAGTTCGACATCGAGCCCCGTGACACGAGCCCCTTCGTCCGTCCAGATCGTCGGAAACACGAAGGGACGAAACGGCTCCATCGCCAGGCCGACCTGAACACGCCCGCGTTCGCAGATGATATCGACTTTACTGCCGGCGACCGGCCAGACCTGTTCAACCGCATCGATGAGCAAGCCGCAGCCGGACAACAGCAGACAGCATAGTGCTGCCCAGATTCGGCCGCACCAGGTTGCCTTGATTAAAACCGTATCCCTGTCAGGAATACCCATTGCTGCGCCTGTCCCGCGTCTCCGCGAAAATCCACCCCGTATTGACTGTATTGCACGCTGATATCCACTGAGAGGCTCTGTGCGACCGGGAACCGCACTCCCACCTGGCCGCCGATCAAATGGCCTGGAGCACGGTTACCAGGGCCGGGCAAGACACCTCCGGCCAATACTCCCACATAGGGAACGGCCCGATCCTCCAACGGTCCAAACAGCACATGGCGGATGATGCGGCTGATCGGTTTGTGCTTGGGAAAATCCAGGATGTCGATGAAGTTATTCCAGCGAGGATTCACGAACAGCGAATGCTGGTCGGTGCTGAAGTCCTGCGTATGGATGCTGAAGAATTGATAGATGGTCCGAACCTCGACATTGCCGTAGCGTACCGCCGTAATGCCGAGCTGCACGCCGATCTCACGATCGTCTGGGGCAAACGTCTGCTGGCGGATCATCACATCGACATTAAAAGGCCGAATGGGAAATTCAAGGACCGCTTCCTGAGCGACCACCGGCGCCACAGGCAACAGCCAGACTGTGGCCAGTACAACCAGCCAGCAGGCCCAGGCGATCCCTAGTTGCCCCTTTAAGACCGTTGTCCGCATGGCAGACCTTCGCGTGAGCGTGGTCCGGTCTCCTCGATCAACCAGCCCATGGCACGTGCTGGTCATCGATCAGTCGGAGAACGCCCGGCGGAAATGCATGACTTCATGACCTCCGCCCGACAATCAACGCCCTTGAGGGCGGAGCGGTGCACCGCCGCCAGAAGATCGTCCGGACTCACCGCACCAATCACGACATCGACCAGCGCATGGTCAGGAACGCTCTCCATGTCCACGCGGATGACGCCTGCTACTTGCGCCAGTTCCGCAGCGATATTCCGGCGGGAAGAGGGACAATCTTGGCCGGATAAGAAGAGCGCCACTCGCTCGCGCGAGGTGTCGGCACTGGCTGGACTCACGAGGCACCCGGCGAACAGGAGTAAGCAACTCAGCGTCATCCCAGGACATCGCATCGGCATCTCCAAGAAACCACGATCCATGCATAAACGGTGTCGTCATTGTTGATCTCTCGCGTTGTCCGGCCGACCCCTTAGGGGCCGGCCGAAGATTCGATCACGAAACGGTCTACTTCGCTGGGATCTCCCACGGCACCATCGGCATCAACGGCGCCGGTTTCGCATCCGGTCCCGCCAGCAACACCGCAATCGCCCCACGCAATGCCCCGGTTAAGGAATGCGTGACGAGCGGATAGGCTCCGGCAGATTCCACCACGACATCAAACGTGGCGGCACTGCCGGGCCCTACGACGTACGTCTGCACGCCTTTCAGATTGTTGGCAGGATTGCCACTCTCGTACACGTTGTCCCAGATCTCACCGATCGGATGGAACGAGGAGAACTCGGTCGGCCCCGCGTTGACGAAATAGATGCGGACGCGCTCTCCCGGTTTGGCATCGAGTTTTCCCCCGCCGGTCACGAAGGGGTGATACTTGAAGATGCCGCCGTTGAACATCATGCCGTCGTACTTTCGATCGAACATGGCCTGGACATCGTTCGGGTTCTTATAATACTCCGACTGCACCAGCACATATTCCCGATCCGCTTTCGGCCAGACTTTCGCATTCTTGGGATCGACGATGATCGCGCCGAACATGCCGCGCGCGACATGTTGAATCATGGGCGGCGCTCCGCAATGGTAGAAAAACAGTCCCGGCTTTTTAGCAACAAAGGTGAAGCTGATGCTTTCGCCGGCATTGACGGCCCGATAATTTTTCAGGAAATCGATTTCAGCCGCGTGGAAGTCCATCGCATGCGGATTCTTGTTCGTCGCAGGATTCGTCAGGGTGAAATTGATCGTGTCACCTTCCGTCACCCGCACGACTGGCCCGGGAAACTGCCCGTTGAACGTCCAGGCGGCATATTTTTCACCGCCGCCGTCGATCACAATGTCTGTCTCCACCGCGGTCATCTTGATGTCGTGAGTTTTGGCCTGGGCCGATAACGCCATGCCTGCCAGCATTGTCAGCGTTGCCCCGATGAACATGATCGTTTTGCCGCTTCTCCCGCCCCGACGGTCCGTGTCTGTATAGCTGTGCATGTTGCCTCCGCCATTCCTGTGTTGAACCTGACGACCGGAAGCGCAGTGCTCCCGGATCAACATTCGTCGCGATCGAATGCTGCGCCTCTGCCTGCACCATACGAGATGGCGGCATCAACAAAACATGACTATTGTCATGTTTTGAAAAATACCCGGTCTGTGGCGAAAGAAATTACGTGGAAGCGAGGAGTTTGAGCTTGGGGAGATCACGAATGACGAGCCGCGCGGCGGTGCCGGTCACCAAACGATCCTTTTTGAAGCGCGCCATGATCCGGATGGCGGTTTCCGTCGTGACGCCCACCATGTTGGCCATGTCCTGGCGCGTCAGACGAACGGTGACCCGAATCCCGTTGGGGTCCTTGATCCCGCTGCGTTCTGCCAGACTCACGAGCAAAGAAGCCAATCGTTGATCGGCTCGATCGAGGGCGAGCACCTTGGCTTTTTCCTGGGCTTCATTGAGCCGGTTTCCCAAATACCGGATGACTTCCATCGCGGCATCCGGATTCGCCCGGAGCATCTTAAAGTAGGCTTCCTTTTTCATGCGAAGCACACTGACATCGCCCATGGGCTGGGCCGTGCCGGGGTGGGACGCCCCGTCGAAGGCCGAGGCATCGCAACAAAACAAATCACCCGGCATCAAGACTTTGAGCGTGCATTCCTTCCCGTCGAGCGACGACTTGACGCATTTCACCGACCCTTCCTTGACGATGTGGAAGTATTCGGTCGGATCGCCTTCGCGGAAAATGTAGTCGCCCTTGCCGTAGCGGGTTTCAGTCATTTCGCCCAGGACCTTTTGGCGATCCTGGGCGCTGAGGATCTGGAGCAGGGGAATCTGATTCAACCCGGCAGGAGCACCGGGGCTGGGCCGTTCAGCGGCGGGCTGCTGTGGCGATCTCTTTGGCTGCTTCGACAATCGAGCGCACTCCAATTCCAAAATGATCCACGAGCTCGTCCGGTTTTCCGCTACGTGGAATGTCCCGGACGGCCAACTTGCGCACCCGTACGCCTTCTGATGCCAAGGCGCTCAACACAGCGTCGCCGATCCCGCCGTGCGCATAATGATCTTCGACCGTCAGGAACCGTCCACCCGTCGCTCGCGCACAGTCGATCAAGGTGGCCTGATCGACGGGCACGATGCTGTATAAATCTACCACGCGGGTGGCGATGCCGGCTGCCTTCAGCTGGTCGTGGGCCTTGAGGGCTTCGAACAGCGTGACACCGGCGGCGACGATCGTGAGCTGGTCGGCGGCACTCTGCCGCAGAATCTTTGAACCGCCGATCTTGAACGTCTCGTCCGCACCATAGATCACGGGGGTCTTGGGACGACCGGCCCGTAGATACACCATCCCCTTGTGGGCGGTCGCCGATTCCATCAATTTGTACATCGACAGGCCATCGGACGGGTAGAGCACGGTCACGCCGGGCTGGGTCGACATCATGGCGAGGTCTTCAAGTCCCATCTGCGACGGGCCGTCCTCACCGATGCTGACACCGACGTGAGTCCCCACCAGTTTAATGTTCGACTGGCTGATCGCCGCCATGCGAATGAAATCATAGGCGCGGGTGAAAAACGCAGCGAAGGTCGCCACAAATGGAATCTTGCCGCAGGCCGCAATGCCGGCCGCAGCGCCCAGCATGTTCTGTTCGGCGATAAAGTTTTCGAGGAACCGGTCTGGAAACCGTTTGCCGAACTTATCGCTATACGTAGAGTTCTTCACGTCTGCATCGAGCGCGACCACCTGGGAGTTCGCCTCGCCAAGCGCCAGGAGGGCGGCCCCGAAGGCTTCCCGCGTCGCCACCGAATCTCCAACCTTGTACGGGGCAGGAGCCAGCGTGCCCTTCGTGGGCGGAGCCGTCTTGGCTGCAGTCGGCAACGAGATCTGAAGGCGGGTCGAACTCGGTTTCAATTGGCCCGTCAATTCGTCCAACGCCTTTTGGGTTTCTTCGCCCTTCTTCAGCGGCTTCCCGTGCCAGTCCGGATGATTTTCCATAAAGGAAATGCCGCGCCCCTTGAAGGTCTTTGCCAGCAAGACCGTCGGCTTTCCCTTCGTCTTCGCTGCCTCGCCGAATGCTGCGACCAGGGCGCTGATATCGTGACCGTCCACCACGATCGCATGCCACCCGAACCCGCTCCACCGGGCGCGGTAGGCGTCCATATCATGCTGCAGCATCGTCGGATCGCTTTGTCCCAACCGATTCACGTCCACGATGGCGCACAGATTATCCAGCTTCGCTTGGCGAGCCACTTCCGCGGCTTCCCACACGGACCCCTCGACAGATTCGCCGTCGCCCATCAGGACATAGGTGCGGTAGTCGGTCTTGTCGATGGACTTCGCATTGAACGCGAGCCCGACACCCGCCGGCAGCCCCTGGCCCAATGAACCGGTCGCCATGTCGACGAACGAGAGACGTGGCGTCGGATGGCCTTCAAGATCGGAGCCAAGCGTGCGCAACTTCAATAACTCCGATTTGGGAAACAATCCGGCTTCCGCCCAGGCCGCATAGAGCAGAGGAGCGGCGTGCCCCTTGGAGAGGACAAACCGGTCGCTATTCGGCAACTTCGGATTCTTGGGGTCGTACCGCATGACCGAGAAGAACAACACCGCAAGAATGTCCGCGGCCGAGCAACAGCTGGACGGATGTCCGCTCCCTGCTTCGCTCGTTGCTTTGACGCTGTCGATACGGAGGTTGGTCGCTGTATTGGCGAGGGCGGTCAACAGATCAGGAGTTGTGGTGGAACCAGAAGGGGAAGTCATGCGCGATCCTTTCACGATGGGAGCTGATGATTCTGGATGACCTGAATGACAAAGAGATCGAGAGCGAGAGTCCGCTCTCGGTGGGACGAAGCTAACAAATGGCATGCATGGAGTCAATGAAGGCATGTCCCTCTCATCAGCCCATCGCCTGCAGTGAATTCTTGACACGGTTGGATCAACTCGTTAAGATCAGCTCGCCTTTAACGCTCATCCTGTGAGGTGGGTAAGGAGCTCATGATCATGATGCACGGCTCAAGCCGTCCGACAACCCGCACCTTCTCGTCCACACCGGAGGAGAAGGTTTTTTTATGTCTCCAGCTGATCGGCCACTCATGACCACGGAACCTACAACCGGCAACCGGCAGGAGCGCGTCGTGATGGACGCGGGCGATATTGCCCGCGCCGTGACCCGCATTGCCCACGAAATCCTGGAACGGAATAAAGGCATTCAAGATCTCGCCCTCGTCGGCATCAGAACGGGAGGCGTCCACCTGGCGCATCGACTCGTGCGCCGCATCCATGACATTGAAGGCACCCAGATCCCGATCGGCGAACTGGATATCACGCTGTACCGGGACGACCTCTCGTTGCGCAAGGATCAACCGATCCTCCGCACCACCTCGGTGCCGTTCAAAATATCTGACCTGAAGGTCGTGCTCGTCGACGATGTGCTCTTCACCGGCCGGACCATCCGTGCCGCCATGGACGGACTGATGGATCTGGGACGGCCGGCGGAAATCCAGCTGGCGGTGCTGGTCGATCGCGGTCACCGGCAACTCCCGATCAAAGCCAACTATATCGGGAAAAACATTCCCACCTCGCGCGACGAGGCCATTGAGGTCCATCTCGAAGAAAACGGGGAAGAGGACCGTGTGGTCATCCTCAGGACGTAACCGGAGACAGTGACGTGGGGCTCAAACGCAAAGACCTGCTCAGCCTGACCAACTTGTCAGCTGCCGACATTGCCCTGATCCTGGACACGGCTGATTCGTTCAAAGAAGTCTCGGGGCGGGAGATCAAGAAGGTGCCGGCCTTGCGGGGCAAGACGGTCGTCAACCTCTTCTTCGAGCCGAGCACGAGAACCAGAACCTCGTTTGAATTGGCCGCCAAACGGCTCAGCGCCGATGTCATCAATTTTTCCCCTTCCTCCAGCAGTGTGGTGAAGGGCGAAACGCTGCTGGATACCGCGCGGAATATCGAAGCTATGCAGGCGGATATCATCGTATTGCGGCATTCTTCGGCAGGCGCGGCGGAAACACTGGCGCGAGGCGTCAAGTCTTCCGTCATCAATGCCGGCGACGGGTGGCACGAACATCCGACTCAGGCGCTGCTCGATCTCTACACCATCCGCAGCCGCGGCATGGGGTTCTCTGGGCTCAAGGTGGCGATTGTCGGCGACGTCGCACACAGCCGCGTAGCCCGCTCCAATATTTTCGCGCTCACGAAACTCGGAGCCGAGGTGCGGGTCGTCGGACCACCGACGATGATTCCGCTGCACATCAACCAGCTCGGCGCCCAGGTGTATTACAACCTGGATGAAGGGTTGCGGGGCGTGCATGTGATCATGATGCTGCGGCTTCAACTCGAACGCCAGGGGCGCGCCTTGTTCCCGACCATTCGCGAATATGCCCGGCAGTACGGCTTAACCAACGAGCGGGTCAAACTGGCTGAGCCGGGCGCGATCGTCATGCATCCGGGCCCCATCAATCGGGGCGTCGAAATCGCACCGGATGTGGCGGACAGCCTGTCGTCCGTGATCCTCGATCAAGTGGCCAACGGCGTGGCGGTGCGTATGGGCATTTTGTATCTCATGTCGGGAGCCAATGCGTAAGACGTGATGAGACGATCTTCTCACAGGAGATCGCCGGCACATGAAACCACGGTTTACATCGTTTAATTGGGGGAGTTGAACAGCGCACTATGATTCTGATCAAGGGCGGTCACGTGATCGATCCCGGACGCGTCAACGGCGTCGCGGATGTCCTCATTGAAAACGGGAAAATTGCAGCGGTTGGGCAAACGCTCGCCGCACCGGCCGGCGCGACGGTGATTCAGGCTGCGGGACAGTTGGTGCTCCCGGGCTTCGTGGACCTCCACGTGCACTTTCGCGAACCGGGCTTTGAATACAAGGAAACGATTCAGTCAGGAACGGACGCGGCCGTTGCAGGAGGTTTCACCACAGTCTGCGCAATGCCCAACACCAATCCCGTGAACGACAACCAAGCGGTCACCGAATTCATGCTTGAGCGGGCGAAAGCGGCAGGCACCGCCAACCTCTATCCGATCGGCGCCATTACCAAACGCTCCGAAGGCAAGGAATTGGCGGAGATCGGCGACCTGCGTCGCGCCGGATGTGTCGCGATTTCCGACGACGGAAAGCCGGTGATGAACAGCCTCGTCATGCGCCGCGCGATGGAATATGCGCGCGCCTTCGACGTGCCGGTCGTCGATCACTGCGAGGATTTGCATCTCTCCGAAGGCGGCTGCATGAATGAAGGGCTGATCTCGACCGAACTGGGACTCCCGGGCATTCCCTCGGCCGCGGAAGATGTGATGGTGGCGCGCAATGTCTCGCTCGCCGAACTGACCGGGGCACGTCTCCATCTGGCGCACATCAGCACGGCCGGTTCGGTCCGGATGGTGCGCGAAGCCAAGGCGCGGGGGCTCAAAGTGACGGCAGAAGCCTGCCCCCATCACTTTACCCTCACGGAGGAAACGACCCGCGGCTACAACACCCATGCGAAAATGAATCCGCCACTGAGGACCAGTCAGGATGTGCAGGCGATCAAGGACGGATTACGTGATGGCACCATTGACGTCATTGCGACCGACCATGCGCCGCACGCCAGCCAGGAGAAACAACAGGAGTTCACCGAGGCGCCGTTCGGCATCGTAGGACTGGAAACCGCGTTGCCGCTGACGCTGGCCCTGGTCGAAGAAGGGGTGCTCACGCTCGAATCGGCCGTCGATAAGCTGGCCACGGCTCCGGCGAAGGCGTTCAGTCTCAATGCCGGCACCCTGGCGGTCGGCGCGCCGGCGGATGTGGCCATCGTCGACCCCAATCTGGAATGGGAAGTCGATCCCTCGCGATTTCGTTCCAAGAGCCGGAACACGCCGTTCGCCGGATGGAAAGTCAGAGGGCGTGTCACCACGACACTCGTCTCCGGGCGGGGCGTATACGAACTCGATCGCCCAGGACGGCAGGCGTAGGACGAGACGATCGTGCGTCAAGGATTGATCGCCTGTGTGACCTTCGAGATGCTGGCGTTAGCCGTCTGGATCGGCGGACTCCTCGTCCTCGTGGCAGCTGTCATCCCCGCCGTGTTCAATACGTTCGGCGGACAGGACACCGGGGGATTTTTCCTGACGCGCGCGTTCGACGGGTATAATCGGCTGGTGCTTGGCGCCGCGGCCATTCTGATCGCAGGCATTCTCTGGCGAGCCTGGTTGTATCAACAGGGAATGACGGACGAAGCCATCACCAGAGCCGAGTGGTTGTTGCTGGGCGCAATGCTGCTCATTGCCGGTGTGATCACGTTTGTGCTGCATCCTCAGGCGGCCGCCTTGCAGGCGCAGGCCTTTGCTTCCAAAGGGGAGGACGCGAGGAAAGCCGCCTTTGAGGCGTTCTTTCAGCTACATAAACCGGTACGGGTGCTGTATATCCTGAATGTGGGACTCGGTATCG
>CAADGJ010000033.1 GCA_900696505.1 uncultured Nitrosospira sp. | reverse complement strand
CGGCCGGAGCCAAACAGGTCGCCGTCCTCGCCCTGGCGCGGTCCGCGGATGCGGGGATGGTGCCGGACACGTGGCTGCCACCATCAACTCTCAACCAAACGGAATTCCAGCGAGCCTAACCCATGCCGATTTATGAGTATCGTTGCCGACAGTGCGGAAAACGGACCACACGCCTGATTCTCAACGCGAACTCCGTTCCGCAGCAGACTTGCGCCCATTGTCAGAGCGCCGACATGGAACGGCTGCTGTCGCGATTCGCCTCGCCCAAATCGGAGGAAGCACGGCTTGAGGCCCTCTCCGACCCGAGCAATCTCAGCGGACTCGATGAAAACGATCCCCAGAGCATGGCGCGGTTCATGAAGAAGATGGGGCAGGAAATGGGCGAGGATCTGGGCGATGACCTCGATGCAGCGATGGAGGATGGGCAAGCGCCAGCATCGGGGATCGACGGAACGGATTTTGACTGACACGCACTGTAAGAATATTCTCTTGACAGGATCAGCCATGTCTCCTACCATCGGCGTTGAAACGGAGGAAGCCGCCCATGTTCGCCGGAGAACATCTCTGCAAGGTCGATGAAAAGGGACGTTTCCTGATCCCCTCTCCGCTTCGTGAGCGATTCCAAGCCGAGGGTAACCAGGTCATGTTCCTGAAGAACACCGAGCAGACGCTCTGGATGTACTCCGCCAAGGAATGGGAACAGGTCCTGGAACGCACGAGAGCCACCCTGGACGAGGACCAGACCCGCCTGTTCATGCACCATGTGATGGCCCAAGCCGGCGCCTCTGACATCGATAAAGCCGGCCGGGTGTTGATTCCAAGCCGACTCCGCAAACTCGTCCCGATGGATGAGGATCAGGAACTCGTCCTCGTGGGCATGTATCATCGTCTGGAAATCTGGGGCCCGTCTGAATGGCGGCGCTACCTCACCAGAAACGAAGACCGGGCCGAGCAGGATATGGCTAAGATCCAAAATCTTCTATAGGCAGGCCCTTGCGCCGCGCATCCCGTCCCCGACAATCCCCCGTTACGATCCGATCCACGTCCTTCAGGTCACTGTCCGAGCCGGCCGTACCCATGGAACGAGCACCGCTCATTCCCACACAGTCCAACAGGAATCGCCATGCGCTGTCGTTCCCTACCCCGGCAGGTACTGGCTTGAGCGTCACCATCGACTCCATCACCCTCACATTGCCCGTCCCGCCAAGCATCAATCATCAGTACGCCACGGTCAACGGGCGTCGCCTGCTCTCCGCGAAAGGACGTACGTATAAAGACTTTGTCGGGCAACAAATTGTGGTTGCGCTTGCCCAATCGCCTCATCGTGCTACTCTAAGACAGACCTTGCAACAGGCGAGCCTGTCTCTCTCGATCCATTTTTTCTTCGCCTCTGCGCTGCGACGGGATACTGACGGCGGGCTCAAGATCGCGCAAGATGCCCTGTGTGAGGGGCTGGGACTGAACGACAATCGAGTGGTCGAAACACATCTCTATAAGCACCAGGATCGCGACAATCCTCGCATGGAAATCCGGTTATCGGTGGCGCCGTCGACGGCGCCTGATCCGTTTTTTCCCGCCTCACTCAAGGCACAGGTCGCGGTGATCCCCAAGCCGCCAATCGACAACGGGCAAGACCGATAGGATGGTTGGGGCGACACCCGTTTGAATTCCGCCTCGCCGGCGGGCAGCACGCGCTATGACATACCGACCCATTACAATTGATGCGCTCCGAATCGGCATGCACGTCGCCAAGATCGACGTCGCCTGGTTTCGTTCCCCCTTCATGCGCCACTCGTTCCTGATTCGCACTGACGAGCAGATCGAGAAGCTGCGGCGCGCGGGCGTGAAACAGGTGAGCATCGATCCCTCTCGCGGACTCGATCTTCAAGATCCAATGGCCCCGTCCCAAGCCCCGCTCCCTGTTGCCGCGCAACCTGCGACTTCGCAGATGGGCAAGTCCGTCGAGATCCGGTCTCTTGCCACCATGACGCAAGAATTGCTGGCGGCCAGGTCAGCGCGAGCCAAACTCGAGGAATCCGTCCATTCGGCGTTCTCCCGCATCGCCAAAACCGGTGTGGTCGATCCGGAGGAGGCCAGCCATGCCGTCCATGCCATCAGCGCGGTCGCCCAGGCCCTCAATACTTCTGCCTTGTTCATGGTGTTCAGCCAAGGCCGAGAGGCCAATGCGCCCCTCAGTCAGCATGCACTGGCCACCTGCAGTTTCTCGATGATCCTCGCCCATGCGGCTGACTACAATCTAATGGCGATCCAGGAACTGGCCACCGGTGCGCTGCTTCACGATATCGGGCTCCTGCAGGTGCCACCCGCCATCCTCCGGCGCGTGCATGACACCTCGACCACAGTCTCTGAACAAAACCGTCTGACCTATGAAGCTCACGCGCGCTCGGGCGCCATTCTCTTGGAACGCCGGGGCGGATTCACCAAACCGGTGGAACAGATTGTGGCGGAACATCATGCCTACCTGAACGGCAGCGGCTTTCCAGCGGAAACCGGCGGCGCGTTCACGTCGGACATGACCCGGATCGTGATGGTGACGGACCGCTACGACGAATTGATGACGGGCTTTGGCGGAGCCTCGCCCCTGACCCCGCATCAATCGCTCCAGCGGCTCTACCAGGAGGGACAGGAAGGCCGATACGAAAGCCGGCTGATCTCCCTCTTCGTCAAAGTCATGGGCATTTACCCCGTTTACAGTTATGTCCAGCTGACGACCGGCGAACGTGCCATCGTCTCCGTCATCAACTCAGGCAAACTCCACCAACCCATCGTCACGATCACCCACGACCCTTCCGGAGAACCGTATATCGTCCCGCTCGTCATCGACCTCGCCAATCAGGATGAAGAGGCCCCTCCGCGCGGGGTCCGTTCGGTGTTGGGAACAATCCCGGAAGAATTTCAACGAGCCTATCACTGACCTCAGCCCCATCCGTGTGCTCCCCTCATCGAGAAGATCGGACCGCTGGAGAAGCCCTGGCGGCATGCAGGCCTATTCGTAACGGAGCGCTTCGATGGGATTGAGACGTGCAGCTTTATTGGCGGGGTAGAGTCCGAAAAAGAGCCCGATAGCCAAGGAAAACAGAAACGCCGTCAGAACGGCATCGACTGAAATCATGGTCGGCCAACCGGCAATCACCGTCGTGAGTCGTGCGCCGACGATGCCCACAATCACGCCGATCAGGCCCCCGAATAGACTCAGCGTCATCGCTTCGATCAGGAACTGGGTCAGGATATGAATGCGTTTCGCACCGACGGCCATACGAACCCCGATCTCCTTCGTCCGCTCGGTGACTGAGACCAGCAGGATGTTCATAATGCCGATACCGCCAACCAGAAGGGAGACGGAGGCGATGGCAAACAACATGACCGTGAGCGTTTGACTGGTACTTTCCTGCACCTTCCCGATATCGACCTGCGTCCTGATCGTAAAATCATCCGCTTGATCCGGCTCCAGCCTGTGCCTCAGCCGTAGCGTCTCCCGAATATGCTCCACCGCCTCGGGGAGATCGCCGCTCTGTTCGGTGGACGCGAAGAGCGCCCCGACCGATCCGAGAAACTGGCTACCGAATACTCTTCGCTCCGCCGTCGTGAAGGGAATGAAAATCACGTCATCCTGATCCGTGCCCTGGGCCGACTGCCCCTTCGGAGCCAATACTCCAACGACTTGAAACGGCACATTCTTGATGCGGATTGTGGCCCCCATCGCCTCTTCGCCAGGATCAAACAAATTCTCCAAGGTAGTCTGGCCGATCAACGCCACGCGAGCCGCACTGTCCATATCCGTCTGGGTGAAGGGCCCTCCACTCGTGAACGACCAATCGCGAATCGTCAGGTAACTCGGGGAAACGCCGTTGACGGGTCCATTCCAATTGCGGTTCCCGTTGACGATTTGCATCACGTCGCGCTTCGCCCACCCGGTGTCGGACAGGAGCGGACTCCGTTTTTTCAATTCGGCCGCATCGTTGATCGTCAACGTCACCGCCCCGCCCTGCGCGCCTCGCACACCACTGACCGTCGTCGACCCGGGCATGATGACGATGACATTTGTCCCCATGCTCGCCACCTGGGCCTGAACCGCCGCCCTGGCCCCTTGCCCGATACTCACCATGGCGATCACCGCGCCCACGCCGATGACGATGCCGAGCATGGTGAGACCGGCCCGCAGCCGGTTCCGGCTCAGAATCCGCAACGCCGTCATGACCGTGAGCAGAACGAATGCCGGCATCTGGCCCTACGTGACCGCAGATAGGTGAGGCGCGCGCCGGACATCCTGCACGATCTGCCCGTCCTTCATGACGAGTTCGCGGGACGCATACGCGGCGATATCGGGTTCGTGGGTCACGAGAATGATCGTGATCCCATCCTCCCGGTTGAGATGTTCGAGGATATCCATAATTTCACGGCTCGACGCGGTATCGAGATTACCGGTCGGTTCGTCCGCGAACAGGATTGAGGGGGCGCCGACCAATGCCCTGGCAATGGCGACGCGCTGCTGCTGACCACCGGAAAGCTGGGCCGGATAATGCTGTTCCCGCCCGGCCAACCCGACTCGCTGAAGCGCGGCGGCCGCCTGCCGGCGTTGCTCCTTGATCGAGACACCGCGATAAAACAGCGGCAATTGCGCATTTTCCAATGCACTGGTCCGGGGGATCAGATTGAAATTCTGAAACACGAACCCGATCTGCCGGTTGCGAAGATCGGCGAGAAGGTCTGGGTTGGCCGTGCTCACATCCAACCCGTCGAGCCGGTACCGGCCTCGCGACGGCTTGTCCAGGCAACCCAATAGATTCATCAGCGTGGACTTGCCCGACCCCGACGTGCCCATCACCGCGACAAACTCGCCGCGGTCGATTGTCAAATTGATGCCCCGAAGCGCCTGCACCTCGACATCGCCGATGCGATAAATTTTCCAGAGGTCTTCGCAGACGATCAAGGGAGCCATCATGCCCTCACAAACGGGATCGCACGCGACTGTTTCCACCACGGCTACATCCCACGGTCCCGCCTCCCGCCGCGCTGTTGGCCGCCGCCGAAGCCCGGTGGGAGTTCTCCGCTCTTGCGCTCACCGCGTGGAGACTCGATACCGGTCACAACCTGGTCGCCTTCCTGGATATCGGCAGCAGTGATCTCGACATAGGACCGATCCGATATACCCATCTCGACCGGAACGCGCTCCAACTCTCCCGCACCATCCAGCCTCCAAACACCCCATTGCCGGTTCCCTGATTCAGGAGACCCACTCGCGATCGTAGGCCTGCCGCCGGCGCGCTCTCCATCCCTCCTCGGCCCGGCCTCTCCTTTCTCATCTCGAACGGCCTTGGGGGGCACGAAGCGAAGGGCCGCGTTCGGCACCTTCAGCACATTCTCCCGCTTGTTGACGACGATGGAGACATTCGCGGTCATACCCGGTTTCAAACGAAACTCAGGATTCTCGAATTCCACGACAACGTCATAGGTCACCACGTTTTGAATATTGATGGGCGCATTGCGAACCTGGCGAACCCGCCCTTGAAAGGCTTCTCCGGGATAGGCATCCACGGTGAACGACGCCGCTTTGCCGTCGACAATGCCGCCGATGTCGGCCTCGCTCACATTAGTATCGACCTGCATTTTGGTCACATCTTCGGCGATCAGAAAGAGGGTGGGAATGGAAAAGCTGGCAGAGATACGCTGACCGACTTCCACCAGACGGGAAATCACTACTCCGTCGACCGGTGAACGGATGACCGTATACTTCAGATCCAGCTCGGCCGCTTGTAACATGGCTTCCGCCTGCTTCACGGCGGCTTCCGTCACTTTCAGTTGCGCGACGGCGCCCTCGGAAGCGGTCAGGGCAACATCGACTTCATTCTGCGAAATGAACTGCTGGCCGATAAGCGACTTTGCTCGATCCAGTTCGCGCCGACGCTGAGCCAGATCGATCCGCGCTTTTTCAAACGCCGCCTTGGCATTGGCAAGGCTGGCCACCGCTTGATCACGCCTGGCCTGGTAGGGGAAAGGATCGATGCGCGCGACGACCTGGTTCGCCTTGACCTTGGAATTGAAATCGGCATGCAGGCTCTCGATCATACCCGAGACCTGACTGCCAACCTGGACCGTCGTAATGGGATTGATGGTACCGGTTGCGGTGACCAGCGAGACGACTGATCCTCGCTCGACGGGAACCGTGCGAAAGCGCAGAGGAACCTTCCGCTCGCCGTTGAAAAACACGTAACCGGCGATGGCCAGGCCGAGCGCAAGCACACCGACAATGATACTGACACGGCGCATGAACAGGCGTTCCTCTTCGCCCAGGTACTGCGGGCATTCTAGCAGAAAACAATTTGACGATGTCAGGCAGAGGGCGGCGATGGGGCCTCTGAGCGCGGAGCGACACAAAAGAGAACGGCCGTTTGCCAGAATGGCAAACGGCCGTTCATGTCACGTGATCCACCAGCGGTGGACCTGCTCACCGGTGCTTAGGGGCTGACGGTAATGCGATCTTTGATGTCGTCGAACACATCCTTCGTCACCACATTCTTGGCGACGAGTTCGCCCTTCACTCTGTAGGGACGGTTACTGACGATGCGGTCCGCCACGTCCTGCGTAATACCCAGCGTGAGCACGAGATCCGAGGACGGCGCCTTGTTGATATTGAGCAGCGGCGCAGCCGGTGCCTCAAATGGGGCCGGCGCAGGAGCAGCTTTCGAAGAAGCACCGCCGCCGCCCAGCGGCGCGGTCAAGGCCGGCGACTCCATTCCCGATGACAGGGAACGCGACCGGTCTTTCATCTCTTTCTGATACCGCGCGACCAATGACTTCAATTGCTCATTGTGGCGGCGAGCTTCTTCGTACTCCTGCTTGACGCTGCGGTTTTGCGCGCTCAGCTGCTTGACCTTGTCTTCCAGCTCCTTGGTCCTGACATCGATGGTATCCCGCTCTTTATCGCGCCCGTGCTGGATACGCTGGAGTTCATCACGGGCGATCTGGCTTTCGGAACCGAACTTCGCGTTCAAATCCTTTAAGGTCTTGACCTGTTGCTCCAGGGCATTTTTCTGCGCTCGCGCGCGCTCCAGTTCTCCCCTGGTGGCATCGGCATCGGCAAGCGCCTCATGATATTTCTTGTCACTTACGCACCCGCTGACGGCCATCGCGCTCATGAGCGCAAGCCCAGCCACCCACACATGCCTCATGCGATCCTCCCCTGTTCGATCTGGACCGATCGGACCTCTTCTCTCTTGTTGTGTGTATGCCATCACTTCAACTTTGTCAACAAGTTTGCCGATTGCGCAGCACCGGTTGCGATGACGCGCCCCATCAAGAAGGAGGTCGCCGTAAAAGTCGACAGCGCTTGACTGCCGGTGACCAGTCTGGGATTATGCAACGACGATTCGTGACAACTACGCAACCAACCGCAGCATCCCACACACCATCTCACACACACTATGATGAACTGGGGCCCGGAGCTTGCCGTCATTCTCGGCATCATTGAAGGACTGACGGAATTTCTCCCCGTATCCTCGACCGGCCATCTCATCCTCGTCGGGCATGCCCTCGGGTTTACGGGGGATATCGCCTCTAACGTAGAGATCTCCATTCAGCTCGGCTCGATTCTCGCGATCATTGCCTACGAGCGCGCCAAGCTGGCGTCGCTCGCGTCCCATGCCCTACGCGAACAACAAGAGTTTCGCTCGTTGATCGCCACCCGGGGCACGAAATCCTGGGCAACGACCCTTCAGGAATCGATCAATGCCCAGCCCAATCTCTGGTTCGTGATTGGATTGGGCCTGGCCTTCCTGCCCGCCGCGCTGGTGGGATTCGTCGCGCACAAGTCGATCAAGGCCTATCTCTTCTCGCCGACGACCGTGGCAATTTCCTTAATCGTCGGAGGTGTGATCATTCTGGTGGTCGAGCGAATGCAGAGCCGCGTGCGCGTGAAAGAGCTGCTACAGGTGACGCCACGATCGGCCCTGCTGGTCGGCTTGGCCCAATGCGCATCCCTGATCCCTGGCATGTCCCGCTCGGGTTCCACGATTGTCGGCGGTCTGCTGGCCGGCCTCGACCGGCGCGTGGCCACCGAATATTCGTTCTTCCTGGCCCTCCCGACCATGATCATCGCCACGATCTACCAGATGCTCAAATCGCAGGCCTCGTTTTCTCAGGATGACTACGTGGCGCTCGGCATCGGCCTGGTGGTGTCGTTTGTGGTCGCCTGGGCCGTGATCGCCGCCTTTCTCACCTTTGTGCAACGCCACAGCCTCAGCGTGTTCGCCTATTACCGCATGGTACTGGGCGTCATTGTGCTGCTCGTGGTCCGATAACCAAACCATAACCGGGAGCTGAATCGTCATGGCAAGTAACATGGACAGCGTCCACGTGTACGATACGTGGGTCAAAGGAAAGAACGGCAAACTGCACTTCGATGTTATGACGACCAGTCAGGAAAAAGCCCTGGCGCTGGCGAAGCAATACCTGGTGGGAATCGGCGAGCCTCAGGCCGTGATTACGCTCAAGGAATGCCAGTTCTGCCACAGCGAACCGCTCGCGATGTTTTCGGTCGAGCAGCAACGGCAGTTTCGGGAGCAGGGCGGATTCATCATCACCTTGCCGGTGTGATGGTCGGAAATGCGCTGGTCAGGAAGGCGGCTGCTCGGAAGCGACAGGCTGATCCGCCGGTTCCTTCTCCGTCGCGAAGTGAAGTATTAGAAACACGACTCCGACGGTAATCGCGGAATCAGCCACGTTAAACGCCGGCCAGTGATACCCGTTGACGTAAAAATCGAGGAAGTCGATGACTTCTCCGTAACGGAGCCGATCCAATAAGTTTCCGATGGCTCCGCCGAGAATTCCCGCCACGCTGAGCCGCCCCATCCAGTCTTCTTTCGGCATACGCACCATGATCATGCCGAGCAAGCCCACCGCAAAGATCGATGTCAGGCCGAAGAAGACAAACCTGAACGAGCTGCTACTCGATGAGAGGAAACCGAAGGCCGCACCGGGATTGCGAATGTAGGTGATACTGAACAGATTGGCGATGACTGGAATGGACTCATGGAGCCGCATGGTCTCCATGACATAGACCTTCGTGACTTGATCCAACACGACAATCGCCAGGCTCAGCGAGGCGAGCAGCAGATAACGGATGGACTGGCTCAACGGACGGCCTCAATACAGCGATCGCACAGTGTGGGATGGTCGGCAGAGGTGCCCACAGCGGATCGATAGTTCCAGCAGCGCTCGCACTTGGCGCCCGTAGCCTTATCCACCGTCACGCTATACCCGGGGGACTCCGCGAGATGACCGGCCTGAGTGAGAACCACATCTGACACGATAAAGAAGGACGAGAGCTCCTGTTCGTACCGCTTCAGGAATTCATACCGCTCCGAATTCGCCTCGATCACGACTCTCGCTTCCAGCGGCGCGCCGACCACCTTCTCGCGACGCTTCACTTCCAGAGCGGCCTGAACGGCGGACCTCACCTCGAGCACCTGCTCCCACCGTTGCGCCAGCATCGGATCAGCCCAGCGCGGATCGACCTCTGGGAACATGGCGATATGCACACTGTCGGCTTTTGCTTCTGTGCGCACAGACTCAGGCAACGTTCTCCAGATTTCTTCGGCGGTGAAACTCAACACGGGCGCCATCAATTTGGTCAACGCAACCACGATGTCGAACAACACCGTCTGCGAACCACGCCGGAGCGGAGAATCCTTCCGGAACGTATACAAACGGTCCTTCAGGATATCAAGGTACACGGCGCTCAGATCGACAGAACAAAAATTGTTCAACGCGTGAAAGATCGTGTGGAACTCAAATTCGTCATACCCCTTGCGCACGCGCGGAATCAGGTCGCTCAGCCGCATGAGGGCCCAGCGGTCTAATTCGGGCAACTGCTCGAAGGGCACGCGATGCTGCGCCGGATCGAAGTCGTACAGATTGCTCAGCAGGAACCGGCAGGTATTGCGAATCTTTCGGTACGCTTCGATCAGGTGATTCAGGATCTCCTGTGAAATTCGAAGATCTTCGCGATAATCCTGGGCCGATACCCAGAGGCGCAGGATTTCCGCCCCGGATTGTTTGATGACGTCCTGAGGAGCCACGACGTTTCCCGCCGACTTCGACATCTTTCGCCCCGCCCCGTCGAGCACGAAACCATGGGTCAACACAGCTTTATACGGCGCACGATGATCGGTGATCACACCCGACAACAGGGCGCTGTGGAACCAACCGCGATGCTGGTCCGACCCTTCCAGATACAGATCCGCCGGATACCATTGTCGAGGCTTGAGCACCGCCGCATAACTCACGCCGGACTCGAACCAGACGTCCAGAATGTCGCGCTCCTTCTCGAAATCAGTTCCGCCACAACCTTCGCACTGCGTGCCGGCAGGCAGCAACGCGCCAGCCTGGTTGGCAAACCAGTAGTCGGTGCCATGTTGCCCGATCAGATCCGCCACATGATCGATCACGCGGGGATGGGCCAGCACCTTGCCGCACGTGAGGCAGGTGAAGCCGGGGATCGGCGTGCCCCAAACCCGTTGGCGTGACAGGCACCAGTCAGGGCGATTTTCGATCATTCCATTAATGCGGTCGCGGCCATAGGCCGGGATCCAGCGCACCCGTTCAATCTCTGCCAACGCTTCTTTCCGCAGATCATTCGTCTCCATAGAGACGAACCATTGTTCGGTCGCGCGAAAGATCACCGGCTGCTTACATCGCCAGCAATGGGGATACGAGTGGTTGAGCGAGCCGTGTCCGAGCAAGCGGCCATTGCCCTTCAGGCGCTCCACGATTTTCGGATTGGCTTTGAAGACATGCTGACCGGCAAACTCCGGAACGGCTTCGGTAAACTTCCCGCCATTGTCCACGGGAGCCAGGATTTCGAGTCGCTCGCCGACACTCGCCTTGGCATTGTGATCCAGCACCAGCAGATAGTCTTCCATGCCGTGGCCCGGCGCGATGTGCACGCATCCGGTTCCCTGCTCCAATGTCACGAAATCGCCCAGGAGCAATGGAGAGAGACCTGTGGTCAACGGGCGTTGCGCCTCCAAGCCCTCAAATCCCTCACGACCCTTTTTCACGGCGACGATCGTGTACGTGGGGATGTTGCACGCCTTGGCAACCGACTCGACAAGCTTCTCAGCCATGACCAGCAATTCGTCCCCGACCAGCACGAAGGCATAGTCGATGTCGGCATGAAGACAAACGGCCTGATTGGCCGGCAGGGTCCACGGCGTCGTCGTCCAGATCAGCACCGACGCGCGTGTTGCTTCCACAGGGAACGAAACCGGCCCAAACCTCTTGCTCAACACAGAAGGCGGGCTCACCAGGGGAAACTTTACATAGACCGAGGGCGAGGTGTGGTCGTCGTATTCAACCTCGGCTTCGGCCAGTGCGGTCTGGTCTTGCGTGCACCACAAGACCGGCTTCAAGCCTTTATAGACGCCGCCGCGCTCAACAAACCGGCCGAACTCGCGGATGATGGTGCCTTCGTAGGCCGGATTCAACGTGAGATAGGGTTGCTGCCATTCGCCGAGCACGCCCAGCCGCTGGAATTCCTCCCGCTGGATGGCCACATACTTGGCCGCATACTCCTGACAGAGTTTGCGGATCGCGAGCGCATCCAGGTCGCGCTTCTTGTCGCCCAGTTCCTTCAGGACCTGGTGCTCGATGGGTAGACCGTGGCAATCCCAGCCCGGCACGTACGGCACCTGATAACCGGACATCGTCTTCGATTTGACGATGATGTCTTTCAGAATCTTGTTCAGGGCGTGGCCAATATGGATCCGCCCGTTCGCATAGGGCGGCCCGTCATGCAGGATGTATTGTTCACGCCCCTGGCGAGACTCCTGGATCCGTTCGTACAGCCGTTCCTGTGCCCAACGGGCCAGCATCTCCGGCTCCCGTTGCGGCAGGTTCGCCTTCATAGGAAAGTCGGTCTTCGGTAAATTGAGGGTCGATTTATAGTCCATAGATTGATCTAGCTGCGAGACGAAATGGCCATGAAGTACGCGTAAAGAGAGGACTATACCGAATCGGGGCGAGAGGAACCAGTGGTTTGTTGGCAGCCGGAACCATTAGCAAGGTGACTGGTAGGACCTGGCTGTCCTGCAAGCTGTTCAGAAAGGTCGACCGGCAAGGCCGCAGCGAGGGAGCATGTGAGGCGTACCCTTGCGGTACGTTGAACATGCGAGCGACGCGAGAACGCAGCCAGCGGCCTTTCTCAACAGTTTGCTAGCTGAGCGCCATCATGCGGTCCAATGCCACCTTCGCCAGTTGCTTTTCGTCGTCCGGAACGACGATCCGGTTGACGACGTGTCCATCGGCAAGATTCTCCAGCGCCCAACAGAGATGTGGAGCGTCGATGCGATACATCGTGGCGCATTGGCACACCGTGGAAGAGAGGAAAAAGATCTTCTTATCGGCTTGCTCATGCTTCAGGCGATTGACGAGGTTGAGTTCTGTCCCGACCGCCCAGGTGGTCCCCGCCGGGGCCGCCGTGATCGTGCGAATGATGTACTCAGTCGATCCCACGAGATCAGCCTTGTTGACGACATCTTCGTGACATTCGGGATGCACAATGACTTTTACCTCGGGATGCTTCTTGCGGACGTAATCGATGTGGGACGGCTGAAACATCTGATGCACGCTGCAATGGCCTTTCCATAAGATCAGCTTCGCGCGCTGAATCGCCTCCACCGAGTTGCCGCCACGCGGCATATACGGATCCCAGACGATCATCTGCTCGCGCGGGATGCCCATTTTGTTCGCCGTATTCCGGCCCAGATGCTCGTCGGGGAAGAACAGGATTTTCTCACGTCGCGCCCAGCTCCATTCGATCACCTTGCGCGCGTTTGACGAAGTGCAGGTCAGCCCGCCATGCTCGCCGCAGAAAGCCTTTAAGATCGCCGCGGAGTTCACGTAGACCGCCGGCATGACCGTCTCCTCCACCGGCACCACCCGACCGAGCGCATCCCAGCACTGTTCGACCTGCTCGATCGCCGCCATATCGGCCATAGAACAGCCGGCCGCCATGTCAGGGAGAATAACAGTCTGGTTGGAACGGCTCAGCACATCGGCTGTTTCCGCCATGAAGTGCACGCCGCAGAACACCACATAGGGCCGATCGGAACGCTGCTCGGCGACTTGCGCGAGAATCAGCGAGTCGCCACGGAAGTCGGCATGTTGGATGACTTCATCGCGCTGATAATTATGGCCGAGAACCATGACCCGGTCACCGAGCGCCCGTTTGGCCGCGCGGGTCCGTTCGAAGAGTTCTTCGGCAGACAGAGACTGATAGTCGGTAATGGGACGGGGAAGCGTGGTGACCGTTTTCACCTGCAGCCTTTCGGTTGAGTCCATACCCTGTGTCATGAAGAGACACGGTCTTAATAATTCTACGACACCCTTTCGCGGCT
>CAADGJ010000032.1 GCA_900696505.1 uncultured Nitrosospira sp. | reverse complement strand
CGCTGCAGGTCAAAATATTCATACAGGTTCTCTACTCTTCGTAACCATTGCTTCAACCATGTCGCCATCGGGAGGACAAATCCCTGCTTTCTTCGGTGGACGATTTCGGGCGGCAGCAGTCGCGCGGCAACCTCACGGAGTGCGACCTTGCTGCGCGCCGGCGTCATTCGACTGGATTCAGGCAGTCGAAGCGCAGTCTCAGCCACTACCGGTGACAAAAATGGCGCGCGCCCCTCGAGACTGTTCGCCATGGCCATGCGATCCAGTTTTACCAGGAGATTATCGGGCAACCATGTCAGGACATCGGCAAGGGTGGCTCGCTGAAGACCGTTCGCCGACTGTTGGAGCGTGGATCGCAACGTCTCCTCCCAGGGATCGCGATCCGGCGCATACCCGCCAAGTAGCTGCCGCCGGCCAGCCGTATCCATGACGAGCGGAAAACCTGATGGCGTCACCGGCCATACGTTATCGCACAGCCATTGAAGTTCATCCGCTGGACCTCGCCCCATCACCCAGGCTTTCAGGCATACACGCCACGACCGACGCGACAACAGAGCACCGTAATACTCATACCCTGCAAAGAGCTCGTCTGCACCTTCCCCGGACAACACGACTGTTACATGCCGCTTGGCTTCCCGGCAGAGCCAATAGGTGGGGAGCAATGCCTGATCGCCGAGTGGTTCATCTAACCCGTCTATGACCGCGGGCAACAGGTCGTGGAAGGCCGTCTCATCAAACGTGAAATGATGGTGTGAGGAACCGATGGCACGTGCCACCGCCTGGGCGTGCGGCGATTCATCGTAACGCGCATCTTTGAAACCCATCGAAAAGGTATCGATTGCGGGATGATGCTTCGCGGCGAGCGCCGCGACAATGGAACTATCGATACCGCCAGACAGAAAAACGCCGACGGGGACATCCGCGACCAACCGGCTGGTGACCGCAGCCTCGATTCGACCAACGAGCGTCCCGGTATCGACTGGCTCAATCGGCCGCATCGCGGGGCGGTAATACCGGTCGTGGATAATCTGGAGCGAATCAAGCGAGATACTGATGTGTTCACCGGGCAGGACGCGTTGAATCCCTTTAAACATCGTGCGGCGGCCCGGCACGTAGTGCAGCGCAAGGTACCGGTCGACACTACCCGCATCAATGTTACGATCGACCCAGGGCAACCATGCCAAAGCGGTCGTATTCGAGCTGTACGCAAACTTGCCGTTTGCGACGCTATAGTAGAGGGGTTTTTCTCCGAACCGGTCACGGGCCAGATGCAGCTGGTGATCACGCTGATCCAGAATGGCGATCGCATACATGCCATCGAGTCGCGCTAACAGTCCATCCATGCCCCAATGATCATATCCGTGCGCCAACACCTCAGTGTCGCTTGCCGTTCGACATTCCACACCACGTTGTGCCAGCTCCCTTCGGAGCGCAGCATGGTTATAGATTTCTCCGTTCTGAAAGGCTACGACTTGGCCCTCTCGACTGAAAAGTGGCTGTCCGCCACCTTCGACGTCGATCACCGCTAACCGACGCATGCCCATGGCGATATGCGGGTCAACGAACCGACCTTCACCGTCGGGTCCACGCACTATCATCGTTGCCAGCATACGCGACAGCACATGGTGTGCCTGCTGGGGCTCCATGCGATCACAGACGCCGACAATGCCGCACATGCGTTGATATCCCTGGTTATGCTGCTCGCCGGCTACCCGGCACAGGTTTCTGGCAGATGAGGAACACGAAGTCTGACGGGAGCACGTTGCCTTTGATCAGGAGGTCTTCCAGCAGGAGGATCAATTTCACAATCGAATCAAAGTCCCGCTTCCCCTGATTCGCCAACTCAGTTCGTAGGAGCGGGTACAATTGATGGAGCAGCGTGCCGTTATAAAAGCGTTCGTAACGGACATCGAAGTACTTCTTCACCAGCGGATATACGTCAGCTGATCGCACGGCTTCTGACGGATCGCAGGCGAGCATATTTTCTATGGTCGGCCTTTCGAATCTGGTATTCCTGCCGTCCCGTAAATAGGCGGGATCGAGCACGTTTAGTACCTGGTTCGCAATCTCAATCTGCCGGTCGGTCCACTGAAACCGATTTGGCCCGATGAATTCCACCACCACGAAATACCCGTTCGGCGTCAAGGCGCGCTCCACCGTTGAGAGGAGCGCCTCGAGATTGGTCGTATGATGCAGCGCGCCGGTCGAAAAAATCAGATCGTACTGGTCCTCCAGTTGCAGCGCGTTGACATCCCGCACCTCAAATCGGTAACAGTCCGCCGGGGCTCCGGCCTCGGCAAACCTCGCTGCCGCCTGCTTGATCGCGCCTTCTGAAATATCCACCCCGCTGACGAAACGCACCTTGCCCGACGTGTACAGTTGGATCTCGTGCGCCCCGTCTCCACAACATACGCTGAGAGAGCGATCGAACGTGCGTTGGGCAAAATAGTCATTCAGGAGCCACCCCAACCAATGCCGGGGAGTATCGGTCATCAATCTATAGGTCGCCTCTTCAACCAGCTTGTTATTGAGCCAGTACGAATTGTCCCCTCGCATCGCTTGAAACTGTTGTCCCCAATAGTCGGATACCCGGTCATGATCGTTCCCAGGGTGGCCGGAGCCAGCGGGTTCAGCGTTTCCAGCAGAGCGGAAGCCCGCGCGGAGCCTCCTCAGCAGGGGCACCAGGCCCAGCCGCCTCATCCCCGGAAGCAACATGCTCCGCAATCGCTGCTCCATGAAACCTGCCTCCATCATCCCCTAAATCCCACTCACAAGAGACTTATTTCGTCCTCTCCGGCAGTTTCACGGAGCAACCGCCCGCTTCCGGCACGCCCCCAAGTGGCAGCCCCTGGCTACAACCATTATTGAGGGCGCCGGCCCTCGAAAAAAAACCCTGCTGCCAAGGTAGTTCGCCCGGCCTCCCCGAGTGCGTCATCGAACTCCCCTGCCCCGGCCTCCAACTCTTTTCGCCACTTGGCGATTGTGTTACGCCACTTTCTTGATGTGATGAACGGCGCAATCGCGTCGAATTGCATCAAGAGACTCGCGGAGGGATGTTGGTAGCTCTTGATCCCGCAACGGATTTCCTCAAAGGGAGCCATCACTTTCCGCAAGCCATGCTGGGTCATATTGAAGAAATGCCAAGGGTCTCCGTGTAACGGCTGCATGAAGGCGGTGTCGAGATGAATGATGCCACCCGGGCGGAGAATTCGACAGAGCTCGCGTGCCGTGTAATGCGGATCCTCAAGGTGCTCGAACACGGCCTGACTCACCACCGCATCGAACGTGTGATCGCGAAATGGCAGTCTTGCCCGCGTGCAGACCAGATCGGTCCATTCATACTGAACCGCATCAAGGTAAACTACATGCGGACGCAACAATTCTTTCGGCGTGTGTCCGGCCCCGAAATCCAGTACCAACCCGGCCCGGTGGCGCCCCAGGATGTCGAGCACATCGGCAGAATAGGGATGAGTATTCGTCTGCTCGGTGACATGAAGGCAGGGCGTTCCCTGCTCCTGAAGAAAGTGTGGAACGCCCCCCTTGAGGGGCACGAGCCTGGCACAACGAGGGCACATCCAGCCCTGGTCCTGCTTCGCCAGAGGAGACCGGCATTCCGGGCATACGAGAAGCTCAAACAGATTGAACGACCGGTCCCGTATAACGGGCGGGCGATACGGCCCCACCGCATATGTGCGGCGAAATAATTCGCGATCCTGCCCTGCCGCATCGAGAACCACGACCTCAACGGCTTGAGCTTGCTCCTGCTCCCCCATCAATAGATCGCCTTGAAACCCGCTGATGATCGCTTGCGAATGAGTCGAATAGACGGACGACACATCCGGGCGGACACTTCCCCACTCCAGCGACGCCGCTCGTTTTCCATTACAGGCCACGTACAACTCTGGGCGGCGACCATGGTCTGGAATATACCAACCAGAAAACCGGTTGATCGTATTCAATTGCGGACCGCCCGGCGTCTCCAGATTGAACCGTAGGGTCATGATAACGGCCCTCCGCTCAGCCACGCCTCGGCAAAGATCTCTGCATAGCTGCTCACCATTTCATCAAAATCAGTCCCGAGCGCCAGGACGCTGGCACTCTTCGAGGCTAAACGAGCCCGCAGTGCCTCGTCCTGAAGTAGACGCCGAAGTCGATCAGCCAGGGCGCCGCTATCACCCGTTTCATAAAACAAAGCATTCACTCCTTCTCGCACCTGCTCGCGAATTCCAAATACGGGAGTCGTCACAATCGGGAGACCATAGGCCATCGCCTCCAATACCACTCGCGGGTAACTTTCGAGCTGCGATGTGCACACAAACAGGTCCGCAGCTCGATAATATCGTGCGGTTTGACGCGTTTCTGGAACGAGATGCATCCGGCTCCTCAACTCTGACGGCAGTTGCGCAACGAGGGCGTGCAATCCCGCGCTGTATTCACTTGGCCGGTCCCCTACGATGTAACAGCGAACCCGCTTCTGCAGATCGGGAGACAGTTGAGCCAAGGCTTTGACAAGATCTTGTTGCCCCTTCCTGGGACAGACCGTTCCCAGGAGTAGTATCACCACCTCGCCATCACATGCGCCGATGGACTGACGGGCCTGTGCTGGAAGCCATTCTTCGCTCGTCTGTTGAATGCGTGTCTGGTCGAGGCCGTTCCGAACGACGGTAAAATTGTGTCTCGTATTGAGCGCCGCATAGGCGTCGCGGGTGGCATCCGCGACAAAGACCACGCGATATGGCGATGCAAAACAATCGTAGGCTTTTTGAATGACCCCATCAGGCAAATAATCAAAATATGTCTGCCAGGGCTCGCTTTCCCGAGGATTCCATACGGAGGGGATGCCGGCGATCTGCGCAGCAGCGACGGCGTAAAAACTTTGGAGCGTGTTGGCATATATGAGTTCTGCTCCCCACGACAGACACTTCGAGGAGAAGACTTTCACGGCTTCCTCATATTCCTTCAGCGTCGTCACACCCCAGAGCGGATGCCGATCCACCATGACCGGAATGCCCTCTTCTTCATACAGGGACCGCAACGGACCATCCAGAGGGGAAAACACAATGGGCTGAATGACCTTCCGCCGGACCAGCTCCTTCGTCAATTCGTATTGGCTCCACGGGGCTCCCTCGCAGTTCAAGCTTAAGGCGGTCATCACCATCGGAATCGGCTTCTGTCGCCGCGCTGCGACGGTGCGCGGCACGAGGTTGAAACTCTCATCGACCAGGGACAAATGCGGGCTATACCAGGGGTCCTGCCGCCGTTTGTACTTCTGCTTAAACGCGGCAACCTCAGCAGGATCGTCACGGAATCCTCTTGAATAACCCTCATAGTGCATGAGTTGCGCGTCGGGGCAGTAAACGCAGCGATATCCTTGGTCGACCAGCCGATAGCAGTAGTCCACATCGTTATAGGCGACACCGAACTCGGCCTCATTGAAACCTCCCACATCGAGAAAGCGCCGGCGAGATGTCAACAAACAAGCTGCGGTGACGGCCGAATAATTCCGCACAACCGAGGCATAGGCCAAATAACCGTGTTCCCACGAGGGCGTCAGCTTGAAGGCGGGACCGGCCATGCCATGGTAAAGCCCATGGATGACCCCAGCATGCTGAATGCGACCGTCCGCAAAGATGAGCTTGGCACCAACTGCCCCGACCCCTGGCATTTGCGCGTATCCAACCATTTGGCTCAACCAGCGTGGGGACTTGACCTCCGTATCATTGTTCAAAAACAGAATGAACTCACCGGTGACTTGCTCTACGGCGCGATTATTGATGGCGGCGAAATTAAACCGGCCGGAAGGATTACCAAGTCGAATGACTCGATGGGGAAGCGAGTGCAGATACGCCAACGTCTCAGGGTCGTCACTCTCATTGTCGATGATGACGATCTCGTACTGTCGATAGGTGGTCGCGCGAAGTGATTCGACGCATTGACGCAGCACCGTGACCTGATTCTTGGTTGGAATGAGAATCGTCACGGTCGGTCCATCATCTGGAAATTCGTGACAATAGATCCCCAGGTTCCCTGCCGCCGCAAATTCCGGTTGCGTCACCCGCGCCGCAATGCCTCGTCGCTCAAATGCTTCGGCAACAGCCCGCCGTCCTGCCTCAATGCTGGCAGGCTTCGCTGCGCCGCTGGAGGCCGTCGAGCCTGGCAACGCCCGCCAGTGATAGAGCACTTTCGGAATATGCCCGACCATGTCCGTCCGCTCCGCCACCCGCAACGCGAGATCATAATCCTGAGCGCCTTCAAATCCCTGCCTCATAGCGCCCACGGTCTCAAACAACGATCGTCGCACGACGAAGATATGACTCATGTACATGTAGGAAAGCAGCAACTCCGGCGACCAATCCGGTTTGAATTGCGGCGCATACCGCTTTCCTGCCGAATCGATCTTGTCATCATCAGAATAAAGCGCATCAATCTCAGGGTGTTCCGCCAGATACAGTGCCGCTTCGCCGACCGCATCCGGCGTCAACTCATCATCGTGATCGAAAAACAGCAAAAATTCTCCTGTCGCCAGATCTGCGGCGCGATTTGTGGCTAGACTGATATTGAGGTTCTGCTCCAGGTAGGTGAGACGGATACGAGGGTCTTCCGCGCGGAACCGCTCCAATTCATCTCGTATGGCGGGATTCGTACTGCAGTCGTCGGCAATGCAGAGTTCCCATGCTCCGCACACCTGCGCCCGTACTGAATCGATGGCTTTGGTGAGACACTCAAGTGGGGGGTTATGCACCGGCATAACCAGCGAAATCGTCGGCAAACGGCCGGCATGCCGGCTCAATCGGTCGAGTAAATCGTCGCGCATTCGCCGGTTCCAGACATTGACCTTCAGCCAGGCGTCATAGGGAGGGAGTACTGGCTCGATGGTTTTAGGAGCCGGCGAGATTCGTTGCGCGAGGATTTTGAATCGAAAGAAAGCTTTCCGGAATAGATCGGCACATTCGGCTTTCCTGGGCAGTCGACCATGACGCTTATACCACCGGAGACCTTCGACGATGGCGAAGCGTGAAAACCGAATGGCTTTGATCAATCGCTGCATGAGACGATTCATGGCTCACAACAAGGCGGTCGGCAAGACGCCAGTTACTATGCCTGGCCCACCGCGCGATAACGGGATCGCGCAGTCTGAATGTGTGCATGTTTTCATGCGCGGCGGCTCTTCTCGACTCGGTTCCCGCTGACGGCTCGTAGCGCATTCGCCACGGCGCGAAGCGGTCTAGTCGCTTTCCAGGAATGCGAATTCATCATCAGTTCGATGGCCGCCTTGAGCCCTGCCACCTCTTCTTCCAGTCCTAGAATTCTGCGACCGGCATGCTCAAGCTGATGTTGGAGCGCATGAATTTCAGGATCTGACTCCCCGGCCTGTTCAAACAAGCTGGACAACACTGGGGGCAAGGCTGCATCCGAGGCGATCGCCACTTGGTAACAGGGCCGCACCAATCCGCTCGCAGCCTGAATAGCCGAATCTTTGTCGCGGGAGTAATGAACCGCTTCCCCCGGCGCCCCTTGCGGTAGAATTGCCGAGGCATACAGCACCCGCTGGCCGAGCATGGCCACACGATTGAAGTAGCGCTCAACGAGTCGCTGGAATTCTTCCGCATAGAGCTCTTTCACATGGTAGGCATTGGCGTGACCGGAGCGTTCCGTGTATTCCAGCTTATCCGGACTGGACATCACCAGAACCCCGCCCGGTCGCAAAACACGTTTGATTTCGGCAAACATGGCTTCATGCTCTGTGTGGTGTTCGATCGTCTCGAAACTCACCACCAGATCGACCGCACAGTCCGGAAGGGGAATATTCGCGCATTCACCGACCAGGTACTCGAGATTGGGTCGCTGGTAGATAGCTCTGGCATGGGCAATCGCATCCGGCGCAATGTCCACTCCGTAGACGCGGTCGGCAGTGCCGGCGAGCACGGCAGAGCCGTACCCTTCGCCGCAGGCGATATCGAGCACAATTTTTCCGGCAGCGCAATCCTTCGCCAAGGCATAGCGATGCAAATGCTCCAGTGCGATGGTTCCCTGCATCTCAGGAAGAAATCGCTCTCCGGTCGCTTCGAGTTCAGTTGATTCATTTACTGTCTTGTTCACCACTGACCCCCTGTTACCGGTCTGGATTCGGCAACCTCTGCAATGAGCGCAATTCCCGCGGGATACCGATAGGGCACGATCCGACATTCATCAAAGCCGCTCTCCAAGACCTGACACCACACGTCTGCGCCGAATTCTGTATGTACAGTCAAGGCAGTGTCGATGCACCCTTCGCTTCCGTGCACACTCAGCGGCAACCCTTTTCTTCCCCGCGTGAGCCTTCCCACCACCACAGGTACCGTAAAGAGACAGGCTCCTCCTGGACGAAGGACCCGGCGGCACTCTCGCAATCCCTTCATCAGGTCCGGCACATGTTCCAAGGTATCGGAATGGAGCACGACGTCGAATGAACGGTCTTCGAACGGTAAAGCCATCATGTCGTACTCGGGATACCGCACCAGGCGATGCCCTGGAAGCGCCGACAGCGTGCCGGTCAACGATCCGGCTTCATTGATCTCCAACACATCGCATCGGCGAGCCACCGGAGTATGGACCCACTCTTGCAATGTGGTCGTCGCGCGGGTCCATCGCAATAAGGCATCGGCCAGGGCGATGGAGCGCACATTCGAGCCACAGCCGGTGCACGCGGTTCCCTGCTGGACGTTGATGTAGTCTACCTCACGCGATGAGAGGCCCCACTGGGCAATGAGGTCACCCCATAACACGTCATGATGAGAAAAGGTGCTGCCGCCACACACCTTACAAGGCAATGGAATCATGGAGGCGTTCATGTTGAGCATCCTGTGCTTCGATTTCGCAGATCTGTGTGCGCATTACTTCTACGGCGATCAGACCAAAACACCATTCGGAAGGAGCAGACGTGAAAGCCAACGCATCATGAATCCAATGATGCTGGACATGCTCCTCCTGCGTTCCGTCGGCAAGCGCGATGCTCATGGCATAGTCGCCCGGATGCAGCACCGGCATGACAAACTCCAGTTCAGCCACGAAGCGCGTACCCGGACTAACACCGTGACCGGCAGCATTTCCCGCGGCACACGTATTCGCGCCGAACAGAGACTGCCCGAATCGGTTGCGCACCAGGAACCCAACGATCGGACTTGCCAATCCGACGGACGTGACGCAACAGACACGCAGCGTCACCTGCTCACGCTGCGTGACGGTGTGAACCGTGCGACCGTTGGCATTGCACAAGGTGATGGTTTCGATCCATGCTGGCCGGCTATGCGATGCCGATCTCGTCTCATGATGTGGTAATACCGCCAAGTTCGACGAGTCATTCTGTATAGGCTGAGCCGGATCCGAGGGGTCTGATGACGGAAGACCTTCCGCCACCTTCTCCCGCGGTATTTCCATAGGGGTAGGCTGATGCAGGTATCCATCACAGATCACCTTTGCTTCCCCCTTGCCCGCGATCCGTCCGTGCTCCAGCCACAAGGCCGTGCGACAGAGGCTTAGGACGGCTGCTGAATCGTGACTGACGAACAACACCGTCCCCCGTTCCATAAACGCTCTAAGAAAGCGGATACACTTTTGAACAAAAAATGCATCGCCAACAGCCAACGCTTCATCAATCACCAGGATGTCGGCGCTGACATGTGCCATCACGGCAAATGCCAGGCGGACAACCATTCCACTCGAATACGTTTTGACCGGCTGATCGATCGATGACCCGATGTCGGCGAACGCCAGCATGTCATCCAACCGGGCATCGATGTCTGCCTGGGACAAACCCAGCAAGGTGGCATTCAGAAAGACGTTCTCGCGCCCCGTAAACTCAGGATGAAATCCAGCCCCTAATTCCAATAACGCGGCGATGCGTCCATCGGTCTCGATCGTGCCGCTCGTCGGACTCAACGTGCCGACGATCAATTGGAGAAGCGTCGACTTGCCCGAGCCGTTCCGTCCGATAATCCCAAGCGTTTCCCCCTTCTGCACCTCGAAGGACACATCCTCAATGGCATGCACTTCGCGATAGTATCGTGAAGGAGACTGCCCAAAGCATTTCTGCAATGGTGGAAGGATCCATTGTTTTCCACGATCGCGCGGGCGATCGTACACGCGGTACGTCTTAGAAAGTTGGCGGACACGGATAGCCCACTCAGAGGACATCGGCAAACGCCTTCCGTGTCTTTTGAAACCAGAGGAGCCCGCACCAGGCGATCAGATAACTTCCCGCACAATAGAGACCGATACCGATCCAGGATGGCGGCCTGCCCCAAATGAGCACATCCTGAGCTTGCGTGATGAGAAATGTCAGCGGATTCGCATACAGCAAGATCCGGTAGGCCTCAGGAAACGCCCCAGCGGGATAAAACACCGGCGACAGAAACAGCATAACGGTCGTCAACGGACCACTCGCCTGACCAATGTCCCGCACAAAGACTCCCGCGGATGCTAGAAACCACGAGATACCGATGGTCACCAGAGACAGCGGCAGCAGGAGAAGCGGCACCAGCAACATGGTCCAGTGCAGGTCATGATGCAGAAACCCATAAAACGCGATCAGCACAAGTGCGCTGATCAACGCATGGAACAACGCCGAACCGAGAGATGTCCACGCCAGGATTTCCAGGGGGAAGACGATTTTTTTGACGTAATTGCTGTGATTGACGATCAAGTAGGGCGCCCGATGAATACTTTCCGCAAACAATGCATGGACGATCAGGCCTGAGAACAGCAGCAGTCCAAAATCGAGCGCGCTCTCCCCGTCCTGTCCCCACCGCATTCCAAAAGCGCCTCGAAAGACAAGGGTATAGACCGTGAGCATGACCATGGGGTGCAGGAATGCCCACAACATTCCCAGGAGTGATCCTCGATACCGGCTGGCAATCTCCCGCTTCGTCAATTGACGGATCAGATTCCAGTGCGCGGACATGCTCGTGAGGACGATCAAGGGGGAGAGGCCGTAACGCTGGAAGACCATTTCTTACCCTTCAGTAAGAGCGCGGCAACAAATTTCCAAGACTCTGGGCGACACGCACATAGCCGGTAGCCGACAGGCTCCATGGCTACGATGAACCACGCCTCTCTCGCGATGACTTAAAAATCCCGCTGCTGAAACACCAGGCAGGCCCCCGTCAGCAAGAGACCGGCATACAACAGGCCATACAGTGACGCGAGCATGAGATACTCCGGAGCCACGACAAGACCCACCGCCGCTTGCCCTTTGATGTTGAGCATTTCCAGATTTGGACAGAGGTAGTACAACAGGTCCACTACTCCCTTCACCGCACCGCTTTCACTATTGGCCACCATCGATCGCAGGTCAGCCGTGAGATGGCCGATGACATAGAGACCCAGCGTAAAAATGGCGCTTAATGTGGTGGAGGTGAAGGTCGAAAAGAACAGCGCGATAGCCGTCACCACCAAGATTTCCACAAAGATCAGCGCGACAGCTTGGAAAAGAGACGTCTGAATCGGCACATGATAGAGCCAGAGCGTAAGCATAAACACCGCCAGCATGATGGCCAGATTCACGAAGAGCGTCAGTGCCAACCCGAGATACTTCCCCATGATGAAAAAGGTCCGGCTGATGGGCCTCGCCATGATCGTATAAATCGTCCGCCGCTCGATTTCTTTATTGACCAGGCTGATGCCGACGAAAATAGCGATGATCACGCCAATCAAATTGATCGCCGCCAGGCCCATATCCGCAATGACCTTATGGTGCTCGGTAATGGAGAGATCCGCCAGCAGCACTGATAGCCCGATGAGCAACCCGGCGAACAGCACGAGATTGTATAAAATCTTGTCCCGCAAACTTTCACGGAACGCATTGACAGCAATAACGCCGATCGCCCCCATGGTCAGGACGCCCTCCCGCTGGTCATATGCGGCAACACCCGCGTGGTTGCCTGCGCGGCCTCTTGAAAAAATAAATCCTCCAACGACGCTTTGTGCGGAGTGATGGACAGCAACTGTCCACCCTGGCGCCGAATCTCGCCCACAAGCGCATCGACCGCATCAGGACTAGGCAAAACAATCAAACATTGCTGTCCCTGCTGCAGCACGCGGGTGGCCAGGGAGTGAATGAACGCATTCCCCTCGACCTTGAGCTGTTGGCAGACCACTTCGACCGATCGTGTATGATCCTGTCGCACCAATTCATCAACCCGTCCGCTGGCCACAAGTCGGCCCTTCATCACAATGCCGACACGGTCACAAATCATCTCGACATCATGCAGGATGTGTGTGCTGAAAAACACGGTTTTGCCGCAATCGCGCAGACTCAAAATCAGATCGCGCACCTGTTTTCGTCCGACCGGATCCAATCCTGTCATGGGCTCATCGAGGATAATCAATTCCGGGTCGTGAATGAGGGCTTGCGCAAGCCCGATGCGTTGCAGCATTCCCTTGGAAAACTTCCGCAACTGTCTGGTGCGCGCTTCCACAAGTCCGACCAGTTCAAGAAGATCGGTCACTCGCTGCGTGATCGCCGAACGATTCAGGCCGGCCAACCGCCCGTAGAATCCGAGAAACTCTTCGGCAGTGAGATAGTCGTAAAAGTAAGGCGACTCCGGCAAAAATCCGAT
>CAADGJ010000031.1 GCA_900696505.1 uncultured Nitrosospira sp. | reverse complement strand
GCCTGTTTCGCCTCACGCCAACTTCGATAGGCCTGATACCAGGCAAACGGCAGGAGGCCGCTCCAGGGAAAAAAGCCCAGGATGAACACAGGCAGATAGAACAGGAGGGTGCCACCGTGTCCTTCCATGGTGCCAAAGAAACGGCCGATGGTATCCCCTTGCGCGGAGGTCGTGTACCGTTGCCCATGCAGGTTCAACATCATGAGATACCACGGGAGAGCCAAGGCAACAAAGAGGAACAGGCCGGGCAGGAGACGCCCCTCGCGACGGAACAGCGGCCAGGAGCGAGTCAGCCAGAGATAGAGCCCAACCGCCAATAGCGGAATCAGAAAACCGATCGGCCCCTTCGTCAGTGTGGCTAGCGCCATGCCGATGTAGAACAACCAGATGCAGTGGCGTTCACGTCCCTCTCCGTAGAGGCCGAGCCAGAATCCGTAGAGCGACAGCGTGGTAAAGAAGATCAACACGCTGTCGGTGAGCGCCATGCGGCTGAGGCCGATGATCTCCAGATTCAACAACAGCATGGCCGCGCCGAACAGGCCGATGACCGGTCCGCGGCAGCGTGTCAGAAACAGATACTGGAGCAGAATGAGGCCAAGACCGAACAGGGCAGAGGGAAATCGCGCCGCGAATTCACTCACGCCGAACAGATGGTACGAGGCTGTCATCAGCCAATAGACGAAGACCGGTTTGGCAAAGCGCGGCTCGTAATTGAACGTGGGGCTGATGTAATTGCCCGTTTCGAACATTTCCCGACCGGCTTCAGCGTTTCGCCCTTCATCCCGATCGGTCAAGCCAAGAGAGCCGAGTCCGACAAAGAACAGCACGGCGGCCAACGCCAACAACACAACGAGTGTCACCGGCTGAATCGACCGGTCGATCGGCGCCGGCGTCTGCAAGGACGGGACTTCTCCGTTCATCTGAGGTTCCATTAGGATTTGATCGCCGGGGAAGCCGTGCTGGAGTCGGCCGAGTTCGGGCGATGAATGAGCATGAGGTTGCGAAGGTAGACGATACTGCCGATGCTCTGTCCGGCAATGAAGACCGGATCCTGCCGGTAGATGGCATACGCGAGGGTGATCAAGCCGCCGATCATGCTCATATACCAGAAGGCCGTCGGCACGCGGCTTTCAGCATGGCGTTCGGAGGCGATCCACTGGACCACCCAGCGCATGAAGAAGATTCCCTGTCCGAGGAATCCGATAATCAGCCAAATGGTGTCGAGTGTCATAGTGGTACGGAGGCCGAGGTCGATCGGGAAGGAGATGTTGTTGCGCCCCGGTAGTGATACCGCAGGCAGCGGTGCTGCATCCATCGCACAGCCACCAAATCGTACAACCCTTTGAACAGACGGTTGCCTACACCATATTTCGAGGTTCCGCGTGTGCGAGGGTAGTGGCGCACCGGTACTTCGGTGACCGTGAACCCGTGCATCAAGGCCAGCGCGGGGAAAAAACGATGCATGCCCTCGAAGAGCTGCATTTTTTCCACCACAGCCCGCCGAAACAGCTTCAGTGAGCAGCCGGTGTCGTGGACGCGATCGCCGGTGACGGCGCTGCGGACGCTGTTGGCAATACGGGACGAAATCTTTCGTGTCAGATTGTCGTGGCGGTCTTTTCGCCACCCACACACGAGATCGAAGGTGTTGATGTGCGGCAGCAGCGTGGCGATATCCGCCGGATCGTTCTGCAGATCGCCATCGATGGTCATCACCAGCTCTCCTGTCGACCGCTTGAATCCTGCATCGAAAGCCGCCGATTGCCCGTAGTTGCGATCGAAATGAAAGACCTTCACGGTTTGGTACCGGGCCGCCAAGCTATCCAACACGTCTGAACTGCCGTCCGAACTGCCGTCGTCGATGAAAATCAACTCGAACGGGGCCGATCGCGACTCTTCTCGGCCGTCCAGGACCTTCACCAATTGCTCTGTCAGAGGGACCAGATTGTCGCGTTCATCCTTGATCGGGATGACAACGGAAGCCCATGGGCGGGTAGCCACAGTCATGGAGCGGGGTCAGTTCCTTTACGCAGCCGTTGATCAGTGTGCACGGGGCACATTCTACAAAACGCATGGAGGGGTGGTCAAACGATTCTGTCTCGTTCAGTGCCGTTGCCGGTCCATGCGAATCGGGAGCCGCTACTCGATGGACACCTGCCGATCGACATGAGTCGAGAAGGTAGGATCGTTCGACACGAAGATCACCGACCAGGGTTCGTCCTTCGCGCAGAGCCGGCGGAGTAGCAGGTCTCTTGTGGCGGGCAGCATATTGTGCAACGTGCCATCGAAAATTAAGATTTGCGGGCGGGTCACAATCGCGCGGGCTACCAGGAGGCGGAGAATCTGACTCATCGAGAGGTGTGTCTGTCCACTGGAGACGGGGGTGTGCAGCCCTTGTGGCATCGCATCGATGTCGTGGTCCAGCTCCACAAAACGCAGGGCCCATTGGAGATCCTGGTATTCGATGGCAGGTCGGCCCAGCGTGATGTTGTCTTCCAGCGTCCCGTCCAGCAGCGTCGGATGAGAATCCAGGATGAGTCCGCGTACCCGGCTGATGGAGTCGCGCCTCACTTCAGCGAGATTCATGTCGTTGTACCGGACAAATCCGGTCGAAGGTGGGTGTAGACCGGCCAGGACTTTCGCGAGGGCGGTTTTGGCCCTGTTGGTGCCGCACAGGATGGCCACGTTCTCTCCCGGCGCGACCTCAAGAGACACGTTTTGAAAAATCGGAAGGCCATCCTGCGCCCTGTAGGAAAGGTTCCGGCAGGTCAGGTGAATTCCCGATTCTCCGAACTGTGTCGCCGGCACGTCTTCCTTCGCGCCGTCTTCTTCTGTCGGCAAGGAGAACACTGCGGCCATTTCCCGGCAGGACACGAATGTAAAAAACATCGCGACCATGCGCCGAGCCAAGGTGTCCATATTCAGCAGGAGGTTGCCGACCAGCACCTCGGCGGCGGCAAATTGCCCGACCGTCAGTTGTCCATCGACGACCAGGAGTCCCGCCGTGATGAGCAGCCCGCTATGGCCGACGACTTGCCACAGGGCCGCGGCTTTGTACTGCCGTCCGGTGAGCGTGTCAGACCGCCGTTGCCGGATTCTGGCATAGATGCGTGTCAGCGTATCGGTGCGTTCCAGGAGGTACGGACTATCCCCGGCCGCTCGCAGGTGGGGAAGATTGTGCGAGATATTCTGAATCCAGCCGAATATCTCATAGTGCAAGCGGGACATTTCTAGGGTGATAAAGAATCCCCCCCGCCCAAAGATGGTGAGTAACCCCACAAACCCGAGAATCAGCACCAGAATGTAGAGTACGAAGTAGGGATGAAACAGGATCAGCATGGTCATCCCGATGGTGCCGACCACAGCCACGTTAAAGAGATCCGCGACCATCGCGACGAGGGCGCGCGTCAGCAGATCGGCTTCCATGAACCGGTGGGCTTGCGGCGTGGCAAAGGTGTCGTCGCGAAGCTGCGGGAGAAGGCGGGTGAAGGCGATGGCTACGCGCGTATAGATCCGCTGTTGCAGCGTCTCCACGGCCCGCGCCTGCAGCACGCGAAAGGCCGCGACGCCCGTCAAAGAACTGGCGACGAACAGGGCCAGTGTGAAGATCATGCGAGGTTCCATCGCAAAGGAGAAAGTACTGACGAGCTCCTGGACGGCAATGGGGACGCAGAGGAGGAAAAGCCCGATGGCCACTGCATACGAGGCGATGATGCCCAGGATGGATCGCTCCAGCCTCAGCAACATGCCCAGGTGGGCGAAAATGTCGCGAAGGACCTCGGTCAGCTGATACTGGGGATAGGGTGGTGTCGTTGCGGGGGACCGGTTCACAAACAAACTCCTACCGCGTGGGCGCTGGTAGGAGTTATCAGCCGAGGCGAGGATCGCACTCGGCGGTTCTCGGTGAACTCCATCACCGGAGAGAATATACGGCTGGGCAAAGTCTAGACTGAGAGCCCGTTTCCCGTCAACACAAAGCCCCTTCGGATATGCGACGAGGCCTGGCGACTGACAATGCCGCTGGCGAATGACCCCTTGCCGGTCATCGGATGAAGAGAGACTTGAAGATCAGGGCCGTGCCGGACAGGAACAAAAATGCGGCGAACGTGGTGCGGTATCGTTCCGTGCTCATCTTACTGTAGAGCAAGAGTTCGGTAGCCAGGAACATGCTGACGCCTACAGCCATATAGAGTGCCGTGGTGGATGTGGCAATGGCAGAAGGCCCGAGGGACATGCTCAGCGTGATGAGCTGAAACAGCGCGAAGGTTCCGTAGGAGACGGCCGTTGTCGCCCGGGTCTGATCCTTATCGTACGGTTTGCTGTGAATCATGGCTGTCAACAGTGAGCCGCCCAGATTGGTCAGGCCGTGGACGATGCCCATCACCGTGAAGTAGATGCGCTCATATCGCACCAGCGATTCGATGCATCTGTTGAACGGCCCATAGACGCTCCTCAGCGCCGCGACGATCAAAAACAGGCCTACGATGCTGCCGATGTTCAGCTTCAGCGTCGTGACCAGCAAGAGGCACAGCACCACGCAGGGGATAGACAGGGTGAGGATCTGCCGATAGAACGGCCACTGGATATACCGATAGTCCTTGCTGACTTGCAGGAGGTTGATGGTCAGCGAAATGGGAAGCAGAATTGTCAGCGCGGTGATGAAGTCATAACCGAGCACAAGAAGAATCGGGGTGCCGAAGAGCAACACGCCCACACCAAAGAGCGACTGAACGGTTGCCGTGAGGAGGATGGTGGCCAGAATATCCCACTGCAAGGCGACGACGTTCCTTTCGACCGGCAGGCGCCAGAAGGCCCAGGCGCCTGGCATTTGCGGCGGCAGACCGGTATAGCCCAGTGGTAGAGCAGCCGTCAATCGCTCTGACGCGTGCGGGTTTGGTCACCGGCTTCTGGCGGGGACTTCGGATTCAGATGCGGCAGTGATCGTGAAGCGCATGGTGCCCATCAGGCTCATGTCGTTGATCTGTTCGCCGGCATGGATTTCCACTTTATACCGCCCCGGTTTCCAACCGCTCTCTGTCGGGAACAATTTCAGGTAGCCGGTTTGATCTTCCAGCGCGATGTACATCGCATCTTCAGCAACTACGACTTTTCCATCGACTCCGGCCACCTCTTCCGGATAGCAGCGCCCGAAGACCTGGAAGGATTGGTAGTGCTGGTGCAGTTCAAACACGATAAAAATCGGTCTGGCCCCGGCGGAGAAGCGTTCGGTCGGTTTGACAGGAACAATTTCATGGGTCCGCTGGAAGCCCAATTCTTCATCGAACCCTTCGGCGAGCACAATGTGACGAAACATGCCTTCGGGCGGGGCGTCGAAATGGTAGGGCTTGGCGCTCTCGGTGCGGTTTTGAAAATCAGGAATGGGAACGTTGCGAGTCAAGGGAAGATCTTCGGCCCATAAGAGAGAGCCGGAGAAAAGAAGGATGGGACAGACGAGCATACACGCCGATCTCATCCTGTCTTGGTACACTCCGCCCGGGAGGCCTGTCAAGGAAGACATCCAGCGTCGGAACTCGGTCGGGGCGTTCGCCGAAAGGCATCATGAATGCTGAGGGGGATTCGTCCGGAAGAGGTTGCGGGTGAAAATTGCTTCCTGTTAGACTTTCCCTCTTTCTACAGGGGGACAGAATGGAACAGCACCTCATGACACCCGTCGAGGATCCCGACGCGTTACCGCAGCCCATCGGGGAATACAAGCCGGTCGATTACTGGCAGGCGCACATCAATACTCTGTTCTATCAACTGCGCGGTGATCAACAACGCAGCTTCTATCAGACCTTCGCCTCGGCCGATTATCGGTTGGCCCATGCGTTGGCGGCCGACTATTTCGAGCAGGCAGTCAAACGTGACAAGAAGGCTGCGGCGAAGTCTTCTGCCTCCGGCGATGCCGCTTCCCGACCATCCTTGACCGTCATGGAATGGGGCCCCGGTAACGGCAACCTCGCGGCCTGCTTTCTCAGTCATCTACAGAAGCTCGACAAAGCGGGGCAGATCTATCCGCGGGTGCGGTATGTACTCGTGGATTCTCATGCTCCTGCTCTGGAGCGGGCACGCACGCATCCGGATTTGATTCCGCATCTCTCCAAGGTCGAGTCCCTCTGTGCCGATGTGGACAATATGTCGACCATCGCCGACGGTACGGTCGACCGGATCATCTGTAATGAGATGTGGAATGAATTGGCCACCAAGCTCGTGGTGAAGAAGGGCGGGGAATATGAGGAAGAGCATCTCCGCCCGAACCTTAACGAGCGCAAGGCGGCCGCGATTGCCGATTGGTCCGCGTTTGTGCGCGCCTTCGACGCCAAGGACATCGAAAAATTGAAACAGTTCCCGCCCTTTCTGGACGATCTCATCTGGGAGCGCGAATATCACAAGGTTGATTGGAAGGATGTGCCTTATCGCAAAACCCTGACGGAGTTTATGAAGGCGATTGATGAAGAAGTGCTCGTGCCGGTCAATCTCGGTGCCTTCGGGTCGATCAAGGAAGCGAAGCGAGTGCTGGCCCCGGACGCCGTGGGGTTCAGCAGTTTCGATGCGGGAACAGCGGACATGCAGGTGCTCAATGATCCTGAGAAGCCCTGTTATGGCCAGTTCGGCGGCCAATACAGTTTCATGGTGAATCTGGCTCTCATTCAAGCCGTAGCCAAGCATCTCGGGATCACGACCACCATCATTGAAACCCAGCGTGAGTTTGTGGGAAGTCGACTGGGAACCAATGTCATGACGCTGATGGATCTCCTGGCCTGCCATCCGACGGTGGGCTCTAAGGTTCAGCCCTGGCAATTGGATCAGCTCACGCTGAAAACGATCCGTACCCTGAATGAACATTACGAGAGCCCGTATCAACGCAAGATCGAGTTTCCTCTGCGCAGCGAAATGCCTGCGGAAGAACGCGAAGCGGCACAGGGCACGCTCCTCTCGATGAAACCCAACGGCATTCCCGACACCATCGCGTATGTCACCGAAGAAGAATTGAGTCAGGCACAGGGTGATTTGGAACAGCTCGGATACGAGCGGGAGGCCTGGTTGATGGCGCTTGGAGCGCCTCCGAGTCCGGTTGAGTACTATCATTTCGCGTTCCGACCGTAGTCGCTGGTTCGGGCAGAAGGGAAAGAGACGTAAGGGGGCACCTGTAGGAGAAAGAGCTTGACTAATTCCAGTCGTTTCTATAGCCTTTCCCGCGATTTCCGATAGAAAGACCTCTCCATCTCCACGCGTGGGAAATATTCAGAAGGAGATGGGGTTCGCAGGCAAGATCTTCTCAGACGACGTACTTCACGAGTGGCAGTCGAGTCGCCGGTGCGTGAACATATGTCGTGCGAATAATCGCACAGCTGTAACAAGGAGCATACAGTACCATGTTTGGTTCGTTCGGCTGGATGGAGCTGCTGCTGATTCTCATCATCGTGCTCATCATCTTCGGAGCCGGGAAAATTCCCCAGCTCGGTGAGGGATTAGGTAAAGCAATCAAGGGGTTCAAGAAATCGGTTCACGAAGCGGATGCCATTGATGTGACGGCAAACGAGACGGAACCAGCCGCGGCTCAGCCGACGGCACAAATCCAGCAAACCGGACAGTCGGCCCCACCGCCGCCTGCGCAGCAGGCCGGTGCGGCTCCACCGCCACGGACGACGCAGGGGTAACTTGCGTGACTGAGGATCAGACCCGGGTGACGGCCATTGTCTTTCACGGTCGCGCTGCCTGGTCTTTCACACAACCACCTCAGTAGGAACACCATGTTCGGTCTTGGCGCTGGAGAAATTCTCATCATCCTGGTCATCGCGTTCCTGTTGTTCGGGCCTAAGCAGTTGCCCGAAATCGGGCGTCAGGTGGGCAAGGCCGTCAAGGGGTTCAAAGAGACGGCGGACGACCTGAAGAAGACGGTTGAGCCCGAACTCAACATGATCCAGCAGGAAATGAAGATGGTGGAACAAGATTTCGAGTCGTCGATGAAAGAAGCAGAAGAACAGATCAACCACGCAACATCGGGCGTAGAGCATGGGGCAGAGGAATCGGGTTTGCCCAAGCAGGCCTAATACCATTTCATATTCGCTCTACGGCTGTGAAGGGAGGTGACCACAGCAACAATACAAGACTGACAGTGTGAGGGACTCGCTTCGGGATTGAAGCAGGTCATGACCGAATGGTGGGCACCATTCTGGTTCGGCTGACTGAGGCCCCCACATACGAGTTAGCTTTGTAGTGCAATAGCGGTTGGATTTTAGGCGGCACCCAGAGTGAATGGGTACACGAAGGGTTGCCATCCAATTCACAGGAGGAACGCTATGAAACGCATCCATGGACGGACCAGATGGGGCCGGTTGGCTGCCATCTTCGGCGCTGCGGCAATCTCAGCTCTGCAGTGCCTTACGCTCCCGGCCTTTGCCGGATTCGAACTTCCCCCGGGCGAACGCATCACGAATCTCCCCGCAATTCCTCGCAACATGCCACAGAAAGAAGCGTACGAACTGTACGATCCGGTCATCGGCCGGAATTTCGACATCAAGAATCTGTGGATGCGCGCCGATCTGCGTGTGCGTCCGGAAATGCGAAACAATGCCTGCTTCGGCGGTGCCCAGTTGGCTGGCGGAGCGTGTAACTCGTTTGGCGGTGCGACTCCACGAGGAACTGCTCCGGGCGGCGGCAACAAGGGCAACGACATGTTCGTACAGCAGTGGATGCG
>CAADGJ010000030.1 GCA_900696505.1 uncultured Nitrosospira sp. | reverse complement strand
GAACCGACCGGTACTCAGCCTCTAATTCACGTAAGGCCTGACTCGATCCTTCGCTGCGCTCCAGTGCGGCCTGAATCGCGTTCTTTGAACTCACCACATAGTGCAACGGACGATTGAGCAGGATTTCCAATTCATCCAGGCCCAGCAGGTTCTGGGGATCGGAAATCGCAATGGTGAGGATCCCCGCCTCGTCTTTCAGCGGCACAAAGGGATGACGGCGCATGAGCTTGACGGAAATGGTGTGATAAAACTCCGAATCCACCCGGAAGCCGGTCAGCGCGTCATAGGGAAGGCCATATTGCGCAGCTAACGCTTGCGCCAACTGCATCTCTGAAATGGTGCCGTCTTCAACCAGCGTGGGTCCCAACGCGGTGGTGCTGCCTCCAAGGCGGGCCACGACCTGATCGACCGTGCGGCGAGGAAGAATCCCTTCACGCACCAACACATCGGCCAGCGACGGGCGGGTGAGATGACGTTGCATGGCCATACTACAAATCTCCACCCCTGATGGGACTCCAGGCTCCTGAACGATGAGGCCTACGCCGCATTATTGAATCGTTCCGGCCATCTGAAAAATGGGCAAGTACATGATGATGACAATTCCGCCGACGAGCAACCCCATGACCAGCAACAAGACCGGCTCGATCCACGTCGTCAACTGGCTGAGCCGCACATCGAGATCGCCTTCATAAAATTCAGCCACATCCCTGAGCATCGGCTCGAGCGAGCCTGTCTCCTCCCCGACCGACAGCATTTCGATAGCCAGCTTGGGCAAAATTTTGGGCCGCTCAATGGCCGCCGCCAGCGTGCTGCCTTCGCGGATCTCATTGACCGCGGACACCAGTCCGCGTGAGACGAACCGGTTCGAGACCGCTCCGCGCGCAATTTCCAGTGCTTCCACAATCGGCGTACCGCCGGCCAACACCGTCGCCAATGTCCGCGTCAATTGGATCGTATGATGCTCCACGAGAATGGTCCCGAGTAAGGGCAACCGCAACAGATTCCGGTCCACCGATAACCGTCCGGCCGATGTTTGATACCAAGCCCGCCCCGTGACGGTTGCTACAATGACGATAATGGCCACTGGAATCAATTGCGCCTCTCCCATATGAATGACGGAGATGAGCAATCGCGTCGGCGTCGGGAGATTTGCGGACGATTCTCCGTACACAGAGATAAAGGTCGGCATGACGTAGCTCAGGAGAAATCCGACCACCGCAACGCCGACCACGACGAGAAAACCCGGATATGCCAAGGCCTTCGTCACCTTTTGGCGAAGGCTGATCATCAGCTTCAAGTAGGCAATGTACCGTTGCAACACCTCCGCCAAATTCCCCGATTGTTCGCCGGCGCGAATGGTGGCCAAATAGAGATCCGAAAAATAGGTGGAGTGTTTCGCCAAGGCTTCGGATGCCGAGGCCCCGCCACGAATATCCTGACGAACGGCCTTGAGCGCTTCTCGAAACGGCGCGCGCTGCGTGCGATCGATGAGAAGATCCCACACCCGAAGAACCGGGAGCCCCGCCTTGATTAGGGCCAGCAGCTCTTGATTAAACACGAGAAAATCTTGAAGGGGAAGCTTGCCCCAGCGGCTCGCAGACAGGCCCGGCACACCAAACCCTGTTCCGCTTCGGGAGAGCCGAAAGACCAGGACGCCGTCTGCTTCGAGTTTCGCGCGGACCACATGCTCATCGTCGCCTTCGATGTGGCCTTCGAAGGTCGTTCCATCCGCGCGAGCCGCTCTATAGGAAAAAACAGCCATGAGTTCATTCGGCTCGGCACATCACGCGATAATCTTCAACCGCTATTGCACCACGACATCGACTGCAGCCGGTTGCACAGCCGCATGCTGCGCTTCCGACTCAGGCAAACGAAGCTTTCGTCCAGCCAGGATGCGGTCACCTGACAAACCGTTGAGTGCGCGAATGACCGCAACTTCAACCTTGTGCCGGCGCGCGAGCCGCCATAACGTATCGCCGCCTTGCACCACGATCATCCGACCCACGGCATTTCCTTTCGGAAGCGGGGCAACACGAACGGCTGATGCCTGAGCCGTCGATGTGTCTGTGGCCTCGCGATGAAGAGGCAGGGGCTGTGGAGCCGCCGGTTCTTGCTCTACGAGGGAATTGTCATCCCTGATCTCCCGCGTGTCGACGGAACCCGGAATCGCCGCATCCTGGCCAGCAGAGAGCCTCTTGCTGCGCGATGGAGCAGGACCAGAGGATGCCTTCACATGCCCGGTAAAGGGGTGGACCGCCTGAGCCAATCGTTCCCGCTCGTCGCGAGCTGAGGTGAGCTCTTCCCGCTGCAATTCGATGATCTGACGGGCCTCCGTCAGTCGCCGCTCTGTTTCCCGTAACATGCCCTGTAGTTGTGCACGCGCCACCTGCGCGTCGGCCAGTTCTTTTCTCTGTTCCTCCAATTCCGTCCGCAACTCAGCCGCCGTCCGCTGCGCTTCGCGAACCGCGACCTTGAGGGTGTCCGCCGCCACTTGCAGATCCGAGGGGGCTGGTTCGTGATTGGGCGTGACCTTGGCGCAGCCTCCCCAGGACTCACAGAGGAGCAATGCGGCCAACCAGCATCCGAGACGTAACCCAACGCCCTTCCGTCGCGCAGGAACATGTGGCTGTATCATGATGTTCATTGCCTTACCATTGGTTGTAGGGTACTCCATTGGTTCCGACCAGTTCGGAGCCTGAAAACACATCGACCATCCCGCCTTCGGCTTCATCGACCATCTCCTGCCACGATGTGGTCGCCCCGGTCAACGGGTCGGTCGGGACTCTCCTGAGGTAACCGGCCGATACCAGGGCTTGAATGCTCTCCGGATACTTCCCCTTGTCGGCGCGATGTTGGTCGATCACATCGCGTAACGAGAACAAATCCTGACGCAATGCCCCTTCCTTCGCTTTAATGATCGCCGCGTGATACGACGGCACCGCCAATGTGGCAAGAATCCCTACGATCGTCACCACAATCATCAACTCGATAATCGTAAATCCGTGCGCTGACGAGGAGACCCATGCGCGCCTACCACTCTCGGTATTTCGTACCATCCAAGGCCAGTTCTTGACTCTGAGTCGTAACATCGTAAATGTCTTCTCCGCACCAGTCTTTCACGCTGGCGGGGTCCCGGTAGCAACGCAGGCGCCAATCGGCTGCGCCGGTCATCGGATCCATGGGAATTGAGCGCAGATAGCGCCGTATCGTCGTTCCCCGCACCGTCGCCTGCTCACCGGTGAGTTTGACGCCCAGCAAGGCATCGAGCGACTTCGGATATCCGTAGGGGCCGGTAACGTCTTTGCAACTCAACCGATTCTTGACGCAGGCAGGACCGATCAGCGTGTCGCCGTCACGAGCCCATTCCAGGCGAAAGGCATCAATCGCGGCTCGTATCACCCGGAGATTCTGCCGAAGCTCGATCTCCTTCGTCCGTTTCGTGGAGACCTTCGTGAACGGCAGCGCGACCGAGGCAAGGATGGTGAGAATCGTCAGGGTCACGAGCAGCTCAAGCAACGTCACGCCGGACTGTTTCACCGCACTCTCACCACTCCTGAGGCTTCGCCCGTTCCCTCCGGCAGGTCTTGTCCGGGATGTTTGGCCATCTGCAGCCGCACCGGCGAGACACCCGGGGATTTGGCGAGGAAGGTCAATCGCAACAGGCGGCCTTCATCTTTGGTGGCGGTCGAAGAGCGATGCAGCCGCAGCTCCACAATGCCCTCCGTGGAAGATGATGTCGCGGCCACCGGAGCTTTGCCGGCCTCGGTTCCCAACACTTCACCGAGGGTCGCGTCTCGAAATTCGAGAATCTTGGGATCAAACTCTAACGTGAAGGTCTCCGTATCGAACCCCTGGGCCTGAGTCGCCACCACATCCACACGGATCTCTTTCTCCATCTGGACTGTGGCGTCTGCAGGCTGCATAGACAGCTGAAGTCTGGGCGAGGCCGCGTCTGAACTCGCGACATTCATTTTTGACTTCTTCGACCCGCTTTTCTCAATGGCTGATCCGGCTGCCGCCGGGACCGCCACCCGCGCCGAGATCGGCTTCGGTTGCATGGCAAATAATGGCGACGTGGAGTACACGGACTCAGTTCCTGACCAAAACGCCTGCCCTTGCGGCCCGGGAATGCGGAGCGAATTGACGATATGCGGCGTAATGGTCAGGATTACTTCGGTCGTCACCCGCTGGGTCCTGAAGGAACTCAGAAGATTTCCCAGATACGGAATGTCGCCGATCCATGGAATGGTCACCTTGGTGCGACGATCCTCCTCCTGGAGCAAGCCGCCGAGGATGATGGTTTCTCCATCACGCACGTTCAGCATGGTCTCAGCCGAGCGATTCCCGAACTTGAACTGCGTGATCGGTGGAGATTGCTGCAACAGGACGGTGTCACCCAGGCGGATCACCTCAATCTTCATCTTTAAGGACAGCTCGTTCGCGAGATGAATGTTCGGTTCCACCGTCAGCTTCACACCGGTGTCCCGAAACTCAATCGACGTCACCGTCGAGGTTGTCGGCACCGCGCCGGTAGCGGCTTGCCCCGGCAACACGTTGGTGGTGGACAACAGAATCGGTTGCTTGTCGCCGATGTTCACTTCGGCCTTCTTATTGTTCAGCACTCGCACTTTCGGTGCGGCGAGGGTCTTGGCGTCCGTGATTTGCTTAAAGAAGTCCAATTGCACATTCGTGGGAACCTTGAACAGATAACTGTCCTGCCCCAGGCTGGCCAAATTGCGATAGGTAAACTGCTGCGCCAGGTCGCCGGCGATCGTCCCAGTAAATCCTGGAGGCACGAGCCCTGCGCCAATCTGCTTGGGATAATTCAACCCGTACTGTTGATCAACCGTCCGGTTGACCTCCAGCACTTCCACGTCGAACAGCACCTCGGAATCCTCGCGGTCGTTGGCCTGAATGATTTTTTCGGCCAACTCCACTTTTTCCGGTTGGTCACGAATGACGATGGTATTGAGGGCCTCATTGCCATGGATGTGCTTCACATCCAGCATCGACTTCAGGAGGGCCACCATATCTTTCGCCTTGGCCGACGACAGATAGAAGGTCCGGATCATCAGGTCCTGATACTGTTCCTGCTTCTGCTTGGTGTTGGGACTAATGATGAAGAGCGTCGGGCCGGCCTTCTGCGCAAACAGGCTGTTGCTATTCAACACCAGCGACAAGGCCTCGTCGAAGGGTTTTTCTTCGAGCGAGACCGTGATGGGATCGTTTCGCACATCCTTATCGAACACGAAATTGACGTGAGCGGCCTTCCCCAGCGCCTCTACGACTTCCTTGAGCCCCGCATTGCGAAATTGCAGGGTCACCGGCTGCTTTTGCCGATCATCACGATCGGCCGCATGCTGTTCGGCGGACAGACGGGCGACGCCTTCGAGCGCATCCTTATAGGTGGGGTCCAACTCGACGGCTCGCATATAGCCGGTCATGGCTTCGGTGACACGCCCTAGTTGCGCTAACCGTTCTGCTTCCCGATACCGGTCACGCGATTCTTTCAATCGCAGCGCCTCGGTCAAGCCTGCTTCATACTCTTTGCTGGTCGGTTCAATCGTGAGAGCCCGCTTGAACTCCTCGGCGGCCTGGTCGAATTGGCGATCCTTCAATAATTGTCGGCCGCGTTCATCATGCGCTGCGGCGGCACGTTCTCTCGAAATGCGATACTTGTTTTGTAGCGACGGTTCGAACGGATCATCCTTGAGTGCCTGCCGATACGCAACGCTCGCCTCCTCCCAATTTCCTGCCGCGAGATGCTGGTCCCCGCGTTTGACATCGGGAGACGCAAAGGTACCGCAGGCAGTCAGTGCCAGGCAGCATGCCCACCAGCTGACGACCATGGACAGCCGGCGAAGCCGATTACCTTCGATGATGACGCGTGTGGAAGGGAAGGGTGACTGCATATATCTGATCAACAAGGTGACAACCTCTTTGGTATACCAAACTGACACACACGCGACAATCAGTTTCTCGCTTTGGACGATGCCGCACGAAGGTCTCGTCTCATACCTGTTTCGGCAGGTATGAGACGAGTCATTAGCTGTTGGGGTTATTCGCGAGGAAGAAAACCTGGGAGACCGGACTGCTTCGGTTTCCTGGAGAGGTATTCCTCAGGGACAAAATTGGGTCTATTCCAAGCGGAGGGGAGACCTCTCCTCAGACCGTTGAAGCGGCTTACAACCGCCAATATTTTACAGAACCCGGCAGGGTCTCCGGACTCAAGACACTCTTGACGTCAACCACGACATTGTTGCGTTGCTTCCGCAAGGGTTTCAGCAGCTCCGGTACGCTCATGTTCAAATATTCACGGTGCGCCACCGCCAGGATAATGCAATCAAGCTGTTTGAGCTGGTCCCAGGACGACAGGCGCAGTCCATACTCACCCACTGCCTCCTCATGCTCAGCGAGCGGATCGTGCACGACGACCTGAATCCCATACTCCTTCAATTCATTGATGATATCCGGCACCTTGCTATTCCGCAGATCCGGAACATTTTCCTTGAAGGTCAGCCCCAGCACGCCGACACGTAAATCGCTGACGGGGCGTTCGACCTGGCTCAACAGCTTCATGGTCTGTTCAGCCACATATTTCCCCATACTGTTGTTGATGCGCCGACCGGCCAGGATGACTTCGGGGTGATACCCCACTGATTCCGCTTTTGCGGTCAGATAATAGGGGTCTACGCCTATACAATGTCCACCGACCAGGCCCGGATTGAATTTCAAAAAGTTCCACTTTGTTCCGGCCGCCTCCAGAACTGATCTCGTATCGATTCCTAAGCGATGAAAAATCAAAGCCAGTTCGTTCATGAGGGCGATATTCAGGTCTCGCTGCGTATTTTCGATCACCTTCGCCGCTTCCGCCACCTTGATGCTGGACGCTCGATGAATTCCGGCCTTGACCACGAGCCCGTATGTTTGTGCGACAATTTCCAGTGACTCCTCATCCTGCGCCGAAACAACCTTGATGATGCGCTCCAGCGTATGTTCTTTATCGCCGGGATTAATGCGCTCAGGCGAATACCCGATCTTGAAGTCGATGCCGCTTTTCATCCCGGAGGCTTTTTCGAGAATCGGCAGACAGTCTTCTTCGGTGGCGCCGGGATACACCGTGGACTCATAGACGACGATGGCGCCGGGGG
>CAADGJ010000029.1 GCA_900696505.1 uncultured Nitrosospira sp. | reverse complement strand
AGGCCATCAAGGCATCTGACAGAATGCGCTCGCCGAACACAGAGGCCGTCTCCGCAAGCGGCAGCGTCGAGTGGAAAGTGAACACGTTGTGCTGCTCCGCCATCATGGCGTGAACGGCATGGCCTAATTCATGGGCCATGGTCGCAATGTCGCGCGCCTCTCCGGTGAAATTCAGCATGACATAGGGGGTTACATTCGGCGTGACGCTGTAGCAGTAGGCGCCGCCCATTTTTCCCGCCTTCATGCGCGCATCGATGTGTCGATCGGCAAAGACGCGTTGTGCGAGTTCAGCCAAACGCGGCGAGAACCCGTAATAGGCGTCTAGCACCATGCGGACCGCATCCGGGTACCGGTAGCTCTTTTGCTCGGCCCGATGCGGTGCATAAATATGGTAGCGGTTCATTGTGCTGATCTTGCAGAGCTTGGCCTTGAGCTTGAAGTAGCGCTGGAAGATCGGGGCGTTTTTCATACAGACGGCTAGGAGCGCCTCCACCGCGGAGTCGGGAATGTCGTTGCTGAGGTTCCGGGAGGCCAGCGGCGTCTTAAAATGGCGGAGTTGAAGGTTTTCCGCCTTCCAATCATTGATCAACGTCTTGTAGATCTCTCCGAGCAGATCCTGCTGGGATTCGTACACGCGATACATTTCCCGGTAGGCCGCTTCCCGCATTGCAGCTTTCGGGCTTCTCAGATAGGCCGTCAGCGCCTCGCGGTTCATGGTCTTGTTCTTCCCGCCGATGCGCAGCGTGAAGGTGAAGCCGTTGGTGACCACATCGTAGAGCTGATGCACGGCGCTTTGTCCGGTGATGTTTTTGATGTTGATGATTTTCTCTTCCGGCTCCGAGAGGGTATGCGGCTTGAAACGGCGGATGGTTTCCAGGTGATACCGGAAGTCCCCGCTATTGGCCATTAAGCGTTCGGCATTCTTCTCATCCACGCTTTGCCACCACAGATCGAAAAACAACAGGCGATTCTGGAGGCTGGTGAGGTGCTCTTCCACTTTGGTCTTGAACGACCGGGCCTGCAGCTGCTTGGTATCTTCGGAAAACCAGAGATAGGAGTAGGCGCCCAGTCGGCCGGAATCGCGCGCGATCTGTTCGGACAAGGTCAGGAGATTCAAGAAGCTTTGCTCGGACATCGTTGCGGAGAGGTCCGGGCGTGCCGCTTCAAAGCGCGTCACCTTGGCAGTCAGGTCTTTCAGATATCGATCGAATTGTTTCACGGGATCGGCGACAAGGTCGGCCAGGTCCCACCGGTCGGCAAATTCGCGGGATGTCGTGGAACGTCGGGATGATACTGTTGCAGATGCAGTCTTGCGCGAAACGGCCATAATCGGGGCTCCTACAAATGAGTGATAGCCGGAATCATACCATCCTCGCCGGCTCAGGGCGTGTAGATTCTTTGAGGGCAGGCTGTTCGGGCTGATGCACCGTTGACAGGTCCCGCTTGAATGTTACAATCCGGCCATGGTGGGGAGCGGGGACATGACCGAACAAGAGATCAATCGGGCCATTCAATATGTGACAGCGGCGACGTCCTACGGCCGGGACACGGTGGCGGAGATTCTCCGGACCGGCCTGTCCGAGTTGTCTCAACTCTCGACACAATCGACCCGGCGGTTCGAACGGGAAGATTTGATGGGCTATCTCTGTCAGTGGACCATGAAACGTACCGGCCATCCGGAGCCGCTGGTACGCGAAGTGCTGGATGGGGCCGGTCGTTGGTTGGATGAGGTGGCGACCACCTTAGCCGAGCAGCGTGAAGCCGAGGCCAATGCCGGCGATGATGACGAAACCGGCGCGGCATCGGCCTGAGGCATCCGTCCGCCGTCAACTGCGCAGTCTTCCTCGCGACGCACGATACTGACGAATCACCGAGCCTGGAATCAGGCGGCGGGGAGCGAGCTCTTCAGGAGTTCAAGGTTTTTTGTCACCATCGCGTCTCCATTCTTGGTCGACACGTCGATCCCCTGGTCTGACACCTGGCGGCATTCCTCCACACGGTTCAGTTTCAATAGCGATTGCGCCAAGGCATAGTACGCAGCCGAGTAGGTCGGTTTCACCGTGATGCACTGCCTCAAGGCCTTCGCGGCTTCCTCGAAGTTGGCATCTTCCATATAGGCTTTTCCCAGCCCGAACCAGGCGACATCATCGTCCGGCTCCATGGCTAACACTCGTTTCAGCGGTTCAATTCGTGGATTCGGCATCGAGTCCTCCCTTGGGAGGACGATAACAGCGTTCTCGGCGCGTTGTCTACGCAGTTTGACGCGTGTTAAGGTCAAAAGACCTCTTGTCGTCGGCAATGTCGCTGGCGGTTTCCCCTTCGCGAGTACTCAATGGGAAGAACCGGTCTCGTTTACGATCCTCGCTATCTCGCCCACGATATGGGCGCCGGACATCCGGAGTCGCCCAATCGGCTTCGCGCAATCATGCAGCGATTAGAGCAAAGCGGGTTGGCCGCTGAACTTACGCGTATCGCCCCGAGAACAGCCGAGGATGAATGGATCACGTTGGTCCATCGCCCCGAGTATGTCGAGCATCTCAACCACGAAGCGCCGACTAGTGGCCGGGTATCTCTGGATGCCGATACCTCCATGTCCCCCGGATCGCTCCCCGCCGCCTATCTGGCCGCGGGCGGGGCCTTGGCCGGCGTGGATGCCATTATGGCCGACCAGGTCCAGCATGTCTTTTGCGCGGTCCGTCCCCCGGGCCACCATGCGGAGGCAGGGCGGGCCATGGGGTTTTGTCTCTTCAACAATGTCGCCATCGCGGCGCGCTACGCGCAGAAACGTTATGGGGTGCAGCGGGTCCTGATCGTCGATTGGGATGTCCATCATGGCAATGGCACGCAGCATAGTTTTGAGGCAGACCCCTCGGTGTTGTTCTTCAGCACTCATCAATACCCGCACTACCCGGGCACCGGTCGCGCGACGGAGTCCGGCACCGGCGCGGGGGAAGGCTTCACCATCAATGTGCCGATGGAAGCGGGGGAAAGCGACGACGACTATCGTGCGGTGTTTCAGAAAGTGCTGGTTCCTGCCGCCGATGCCTTCAAGCCTGAGTTGGTTATCATCTCTGCCGGCTTTGATGCGCATCGGGATGATCCCCTGGCCAGCATGGGCCTGACGGAAGAAGGGTACGCAGACTTGACCTCGATCGTGGCCGGCATCGCGAATCGGCACTGCCGGGGGAGACTGCTTTCCTCGCTGGAAGGGGGCTATCACCTGACGGCCTTGGCGACTTCGGTCGAGCGGCACATCCGGGCACTGGTGGCGTCATGAAATGGTGGCTGAAGCTGTTGCTCGGCCTCGCGGTGATCTCGGGGCTGGTGTACCTCTATTACACGGAGGTGAAACCGGTCGTCATTTTCGGGCTCCGGTCCGAGTATGCGCATGCGATTCCCTTCCAGAAGATTCCCGAAGGCTTGACGAGCCTCAAGGCCGAATCCTGCGGTCAATGTCACCGGGAGATTTATGAGGAGTGGAAGACGAGCATTCACGCGCACGCCTATGAAGATCCCTTTTTTCAGGCGTACTGGAAGAAAGATAAACAGGTCTGGGTCTGTTTGAATTGCCATACGCCGCTGGAGAACCAACAGCCGACGCTGGTGAAAGATATCCCGCGGGGGCGTGTGGAAAAGGCGACCCAGGAACCGAATCCCCATTTCGATGCCGCGCTGCAAAAAGAGTCCATCACCTGCGCGGCCTGCCATGTACGCGATGGGGTCATCCTCGGCCCCTTCGACGATTCGGCTGCACCGCACCCGACCAAATTTGATCCGACGTTCCGCACCGCGCAGTTTTGTTCGCGTTGCCACAATGTGGTCTCAGGTCCTGCGCAGTTCTACAATGTGGGGCCCTGCGGCACGTATGCGGAGTATGAAGGAAAATATTTCATGCAGGAGCGGGGCTTTATCTGCCAAAGCTGCCACATGCCGGAGGTGGATCGCCCCGTGGCCGAGAACGGCCCTATCAGGCGGGGGCGCCGGCATCTCTGGCGCGGCGGTCATGATCCCGACATGGTGAAGCGGGCGGCCGCGATTCAAGTGAAGGTCGATCCTCCGAACCCGAAGCCGGGAGACGAGGTCACGATAGCCCTGACCCTCACGAATGCCGGAGCGGGACATAAGCTTCCCACCGGCGATCCGGACCGGCACTTCACCGTCGAATTTACGGTGAAGGACAGCAATCAGCAGATTCTGGCCGAAAAGAGCCATACCATGGGTCGCTGGATTATGTGGCAGCCGGCCATTGTGGAGTTGTACGACAACCGCTTGCTGCCGCTGGCGAGCCGGGAATATCAATTCGCCTACCGGATGCCGGAAGCATCGAAGGGGGTGACGTTGAAGGCCCGTGT
>CAADGJ010000028.1 GCA_900696505.1 uncultured Nitrosospira sp. | reverse complement strand
TATGTGTCCGGAGCCCATTTGGCCGGTCCTTCAGGAGTGGCCGTGAATCCCAAAACCGGGCATATCGTCGTGGTGAGTTATGATTCCGGCAAGATTTTCGACATTACTCCGGAAGGAGCCCTGACCGAATTGGCCTCCAACGGATTTTTTACGGGACGCTTTCAAAACCTTAGCGGAGTCGATTTCGATCGCTGGGGAAGCATGTACGTATCAGATGCGACCAAAGGCAAGATCTGGCGCATGTTGCCGAACAACAAATTTCAAGTCATCGCGGAATATCTGCCCGGGCCGTCAGACCTCGGCATCGACCGCGTGAATCACTTGATTCTCGTGCCGTACCAGGACTCGAATGCGGCCGAGGTCAACGGCCTCGAATCTCCCACGGTGTCATCTGGTGATCGTGCCAAACGCACCTTGGCGGATTACGGGTTTGGTGAACCTCTGAAAGCTGACAAGGAAGGATCGGCCCGCAAATGAGCCAGTGTGTCTACTGTAAGCAGCGCAAAGGGAAACGTTCCTGTCCGGCCCTCACGGGGCTGATTTGCAGCCAATGTTGCGGGGAGCATCGCCTGGCCCGTATCTCCTGCCCTCCTGATTGCGAGTACCTCGACGCGGGGAGCGACTATCAACAGAAACGGCTCGGCGAACAGTTCGCCCCGGTCCGTCGGGAACTCTATCGTCAACTGAGCGTCGCCGGCGGCGAAAAGGCGGCAGCCTTGTTCAACCTGATCGAAGTCGTGACATTCGGCTATTTCCATGACCGACGGGATGGGCAGGATGCCGAAGTCTTCGCAGCCATCCAAGCATTGCGCCGCACCCTCAGTCCTCTCCATGTGCCCGCCGCGCCCATGCCGGTCTTTGCGGAACGTCTCAAGAAAGAATATGACACGTTCGTCAAGCAGCAACCGCAGCAAATCGCCGACGCCGGCTCAGCCCCGGAAATTCTCGATCGCGCGTTGGCGCTCCTCACGGAATTTTCCGGCCAAGGGTTCCAATCACGCCGCTTCCTTCTTGGCATGATCGGCTATGTCAAAACCTTCCACCCCGAAATTGCCGAACATCTCACCAAGCAGCATGAAGCCGGTCGCATTGTGCTGCCCGGGCAGCTGACTCCGCCGCCTCAGGAACCCGCACCCCATGTCCATAGCCCGGAGTGCCGTCATCACCACCACTGATCACCTGCCGCTCGCCCAACCATGAGAGACGCCCATTCGCCGTTTGAGCAGGTTGTCTACCGCTAGATTCCCCCTTCGCTTTCCCTCGTTTTCCCTTTAGTTACTCCCCGTTTCTGCCGATACAGTCGGGCCAGGATTTACACCTGCGCAAGACACCAATCCGGATTGCACGCGCAACGCATTGAAATTTCATGCATTCATTTGTCAGTAATCTCTTAGCCGCCTTGCCGAAGGGAGATGCGCTGGACGACCCGGCCTGGTCCGTCCGCCACCGCGGCATTCTCTATATCCTCTGGTTGCACGTTCTAGGCGTTCCCCTCTACGGCGCCTATATGGGCGCCGGGCCCAGCCTTTATCTCGGCGGTGGAGCCCTCCTCGGCGCCATTGCGATCGCCGCACAGCTTCCGGCAGTCGGTCGTCGGCTTCAGGCCGCCATTGCCACCTATGGATTGGTCACAGCCTCGGCGCTGTTGGTGCACCTCTCCAGCGGACGCATCGAACTGCACTTTCATTTTTTCGTGATGATGTCCGTGATCGTGCTGTACCAGGATTGGCTCCCGTTTCTGGTTGGACTGCAGTTCATCGTCATCGACCATGGGATTCTCGGCACCCTGGTGCCCAGCATGGTGTATGTCCATGCCGAAGGGCAGGCGCACCCGTGGACCTGGGCACTGATTCACGGCAGCTTCATTCTGGCTCAATGCGCAGCGCTCCTCTATTTTTGGCGTGTCAACGAGGTCGCTCGCGAGGAAGCCCTGCAGAGTGAGGCCCGCACCCGGATGATCATCGAAACCGCCCTCGACGCCGTCGTCACGACGAACGTCTCCGGCATCATTACCGACTGGAACACCCAGGCTGAATTGATGTTCGACGTATCCCGCACCGACGCCATCGGACAACCCCTGACCACCTATCTCTCCACGGCCCATTCTTCAACCGCGGCCGATGCCGGCGTGGTGCTTTCCGGACTGGTTCCCGGAGCGATTCTCAACCGTCGAGTGGAGAGCATCGGCCGGACCGGTTCCGGCCAGGAATTTCCCGTCGAGATCGCCACCAGCTGCCTCGCCATCGGAGGAACTCAACAGTTCACCACCTTCATCCAGAATATTTCCGAACGCAAGCAGCACGAGGAAGCCTTATGCCGGGCCAAGGAGGCGGCGGAATCGGCCAGTCAGGCGAAGTCCCAATTCCTGGCTAATATGAGTCACGAGATCCGAACCCCGATGAACGGGGTACTCGGCATGACGGAATTACTCCTCGCGACGCAGCTCAACGACCGGCAACGACGATATGCCGACACCGCGCACACATCCGGGACCAACTTACTGCACATCATCAATGACATCCTGGATTTTTCAAAGATCGAAGCCGGACGCTTGGTCTTGGAGCACATCCCCTACGACTTGCGCCAACTGCTGGCCGAAACCGCGACCATCTTTCACGAGCAGGCCGGAAAAAAAGGGCTGTCGTTGACCCTGGCGATTGCGCAAGACATCCCCATGACCCTCCACGGAGACCCGCACCGCCTGCGGCAGATCCTCACAAACCTCATCAGCAATGCGCTCAAATTCACAACCACCGGACGGATTGCCATCTCGGCAGCCATGGATCAGGCCCGGCCTGAACATGTACGGATCGAGGTGTCCGACACGGGAATCGGCATTCCAGAAGACGCTCAGGCTCGAATCTTCGATTCATTTGCGCAAGCTGACGGATCGACTACGAGAAAATATGGCGGGACCGGTCTCGGCCTCGCCATTGTGAAGCAATTAGTCGGCATGATGGGCGGGCATATTGAAGTGACCAGTGTGCCCGGAGAGGGAGCCACCTTCTGGTTTACGATCCTCGCGTATGCCACCGCAGCACAATCGACTGCCTCCGATCCATCCACCTCTTCCACGGAGGCGCTGCGGCGCCTGCACCATAAGTAAGGAGAACATCCCATGCATGTCGCAACCACCTCTCTGAAAGCCGGTCATGCCGGTATTCCTGCTGAACTGGCCGCTCACGATTCGGAGAACAGTCTTCTCCTGCTGTTCGGATCCTCAAGTCTCATTGATCGACCGGAGCTCATTCAGCAAGTGATGGCCGCTTGCCCTCGAAGCCATGTGATGGGCTGCTCTACGGCGGGAGAAATTCATGGTGTTGAAATCTCGGATGACAGCCTGGTCGTCGCGGCCGTGCGCTTTGAGAAGACGCGCCTCCTCACCACCCAGGCGGCGGTTCACACCCCCAAAGATTCGTACGCGGCCGGACGCGCCATTGCCGCGAGCCTTCATCAGCCCTCACTCAGAGGCGTGTTAGTGCTCTCTGATGGGTTGAATGTCAATGGCAGCGAACTCGTGAAGGGACTGAATGACACCCTGGGAGGCTCCGTTGTCGTGACCGGGGGTTTGGCCGGCGATGGAACCGACTTCAAGCGGACATGGGTCATCAAAGACCGTGCGCCGCAGAGCGGGTATGTCACCGCCATCGGCTTCTATGGCGACCATGTCCGCTTGGGCCATGGCTCAAAGGGCGGATGGGATAAGTTCGGCCCTGAGCGGCGGGTGACTAAATCGGCGGGCAACATTCTCTACGAACTCGATGGGCGCCCTGCCCTGCAACTCTATAAAGAGTATCTCGGTGACCGCGCCGCCGGGCTCCCGGCCACTGGCTTGCTCTTCCCCCTCGCCATCAGATCTTCGAACACCGATGGGAAAGTCCTGGTCCGGACTATCCTCGCCGTTGATGAAGCAGCGCAATCCATGACCTTCGCGGGGGATTTACCGGAGGGCATGCTCGCCCAGTTGATGCGTGCCAACTTTGACCGCTTGATTCAGGGAGCGTCTGAAGCGGCAACCCTCACCCTGAACAATCATGAACCTGCGGGCAGCTCTTCCCCCACGCTGTCGATCGCGATCAGCTGCGTCGGACGGCGGTTGGTGCTCGGGGAACGAACGGAAGAAGAAATCG
>CAADGJ010000027.1 GCA_900696505.1 uncultured Nitrosospira sp. | reverse complement strand
CTATCCACCGAGGCGATCAGGCGTCCGCCCAGCTTTTTGAAGAATTTCTCTTCGGTCGGCGTGGCCCCGACCAGAATGACCGGCTTCCCCGCCTTTAACGCCAAGGCAACTTCCGACACCGTCCCTGCGCCCAGCAGCCCGCACACGACGACCACGTTGCTGGACATGACGTTGACGTTATTGCGCGCATTGCCCATCTCCGTAATAATCGCCAGATCGACATACTTCGACACGCGCTCGCGCGCTGACGGCAACACACCGATCGTCAAACTACCGGGGACTTTCTTGGCGCCCTGACAGGCCGCGTCCATGACACCCACATCGCGGCCACCCGTCAACACGACCCATTCCCGGCGCGCGATCAGTTCACCCAGGACCCGGGCATTATCAACATCCTTTTTCCTGGCCTTGGCCGGCCCCATCACTCCGACAATGTATCGCATGCCTATCCTTGCGTTCTCCCGCCGCACTGCGGCTGCCACCAACCAGTCACGGCCACTGTCGCATAATAAATGGCCCAGGAATCCGGATCGTCGGCGAGCCGGCAATACTGCTCGATGTCCGACTCCGTTACCAGGCCGGTGGCCACATATTTCTCCCGCAATTGTTCGGCGGAGAGTTTCATCAGCTGCGCGATCGCTCCACCGCCCGCTGACAGATGTCCTTCATGCTCCACCGTTAAGTGACTCAGATCCTGTCGTTGAAACAAGGCCGGCAATTTCGCCCCGAGCGCATAGTCCATCCCGAGCGATGTGAACATACGCTCGATTGCAGCGGTGACGCGTGCGAAAGAGGTTCTGGCGTCATCCGACGCGGTGACGGCGCGAGCCGCCTCAAAATCTGGCTCTTCGATGACGACCCACCCGCCCGGTTTGACACAGCGCAACATCCGCTCAAACGCCTTCTGATAGTCGGCGATATGAATCATGACGTACCGCGCATGCACCAGATCAAACATGGCGAGCGGGAGATCCATGTCGCAGATATCCCCTTGGAGGATGTCGATGGTCGAGGTGCTGCTGCCACGCAAAAAGCGCGGATTGGTATCGAGCGCGACCACTTTGCCCGATGGCCCGACACGTTGTTCCAACCAACGCACAATGGAACCGGCACCCGCACCGACTTCCAGACAGTGCCAGCCGGTCGTCAGGCCGGTCGCCAACATACGGCGTTGCGTCCCGGCATCGAAGATGCGCTCCAACATCTGCAGGCGCTGCAATTCACGAGCTTCCTCGGTGGCCTGAAACACATAATCCGTCTTCAACATGTCTTATCCTTTATTCGGCACCATGATGCCACCTCATGGCCGCAAGTCAGCTGATCCTAGAAGCGAGACCCGGTCAGTGTGACGTCGGCCTGGGCCCAGGCGGTATGCAACCGCGCACTCTCCTGCGCAGTCTCTTTCCGCTGAGCCTGCAGACTATGCACTAATCCATGCAAGGCCCAGCCGTTCTCGGGATTGAGGCGCAAATCCTCGCGATACACAGATTCCGCGTCGCCAGGACGTCCCGCCAAGAGTAGCACCGCCCCCAGGTTGTGACGAACCGGCTGAAACCAGAATGGTGGTTCGCTATACGGCACCGTGGCTTCCAACTGGAGGGCCTCGCGCAAGGCCTGGATCCCGGCGTCGAAATCCCCCTTCCGTGCCGCGATTTCTCCCGCCAGCACCCGCTCGGCAATCTTTAGCAGCGTGCGGCTGATCTTGGCTTCAGCCGTCTTCGCTCTGGCCAATCCCTTCAATGACTTTCGAAGATTCGAAAGCTCACCCTCCGCGCTGCCGAACCGCGTCGTCGCCGCAAAGGCCAGTCCGCGCACGTAATGCCAGAGACCGGTCGTATACCGCAGTTCTTTTGGGGGTGGCGGTTGCCTGATCAACTCACCCCACTGACCGAATCGGGCCATCGTAAGCAGGACCGTGGGCGCATACCATTCCAGCGAAGGCTCTTTCACGATTTCGTTGACCGAAATCTTGCTCAGGAGATCCCGTGCCGCCTGCAGAGCTTCCGCGCTTCGCCCTTCCATCACTAATGACGCATTCAAGAAGTGAAGGTTGTGCGCATAGTATCCCGATGCGTAGTTGCCCTCAAGGGGGTGCTGAAGCAAATACTCCTGATCCACGGTCGCAGCCTTGGCATTCCGTTCCGAGGCGTCCCGATAGCGCCCCACCCGCATGGAGATGTGCGCCGGCATGTGCACCAGATGCCCGGCGCCCGGCATGAGCGACGGCAGACGCATGGCGCACGGCAGTCCACGTTGAGGGTCGGGAGACGCTTCCACCGCGTGAATATAATAGTGACAAGCCCCGGGGTGATCCGGCTGATGCTGCAGCACGGCCTCCAAGGTCGTCACGATCTCCTCGGTCCCGGGCTGCGGACGGCCATCGGCTCGCCAATAGTCCCAGGGGCGGAGCACCATCAAGGCCTCAGCAAATATGGTCGCTGCATCCGCGTCCTCCGGATACTCATGGGCCAGGCGTCGCATCGCCTTGGCATAGGCTTCGTCCTTGCCCTTGCGAGTCGCAGCTTTCTTGACCGAATACCGCGCGGCAAGGGCCTCCACATACGCCCGCTCTGTAGGAGTCGCATGCGCCAGCCGTGCCGTGGCTTTCTGTACGGCCTCTACGGCTCGCGATTCTGCCTTGGAATCCATCCCCGCATTGATATTCGGCCCCAGGCTCAGCGCCACGCCCCAATAGGGCATGGGCGCATCAGGATCGAGACGGGACGCCTGGGTGAAGGCCGCTAGAGCCTCCTCATGGTTGAAGGCATAGACCAGCCTCAATCCCTGGTCGAAATACTTCTGCGCAAGGTCCGAGTGGGTAGTGATCTTATGCTGCAGCACACCGAGATTCTCGAACAGCGGCACCTCTGACCGGGCAATTCCACCGGACACAGGCAGCGCCAGACCTGCGATCACCAAGCCGTATACCACCCCTCTCACATACCGCGCGTTTTTCATGTTCCCCGCTCCTGCTCGTTTCTCGTATGCGAGACGGGCAATGCCGTCACCCTGCGACGACTCCGCCGCGCACAGAACGGCCCAAATTAGCAGTCCCGACGAGAAGTTGCTAGTCGGAGCAGGCTGAGAAGAAAGAAGGGCTGAATACGTATTGATGCGGGACGATCAAAATCATGGACCAGCGAGGCCGCAGCGAGTGAAGGCGCGGAGGCGTACCGTCTGGAGGACGTTGAGGGTCCGAACGATGTGAGAACAAAGCTGACGGTTGTTTTCAGCGTCCTGCTCGACCGCAGAAATCTAGCAGGATGCGCAAAAGGATCGTCCAGCAAGGCCGCAGCGAGCGAAGAGGCGAATCGTACTCCCGCGGTACGGTGAGTCTCGGAGTGACGCGAGAACGCCGCTGGCGGACTTTTTCCGCATCCTGCTAGGCGTTGAGGTAGGGAATCTGGGAAGCTTCGTTGGACGTGTCCCGTCGATCACGCGATGATTTCTTATCCCGTTCGCGATAGGGAATCGATCGGGGAGACACCAGGGACAGCTCCAATTCTGCGGGCGGGGCCATCTCCATGTCCTTGCCCATGTACATCAAGACCTGCTGCTGGGACTTCACCAGGGCACGCAAGTCATGAAGCTGCGCCGACAGATCTTCCATCTGCACCTGTTGCGTGGCCACTTGCTCGCGCAGGTCATGGAGTTCCGCCTGAGTGGATTGAGTATGCTGGATGACCCAGTCCTTGAGCTCACGGGCTTGGGCGGTTAAGGCACGCTGGACAAACCCCGCACGATCACGCAACCGGAAAATGAGGTCACCGACGGCACCATCCCACCGGCGCGCCGGCACCAGCCCATGTTCCGCTTGAACCTGATGCTCGATGTGCCGCGCGACAGGAGCGCCCAGCCAGTTCGACACCCGCTGCCCCAACGGCTGTTCCGTCCGCTCTTCGGAGTTGCCGTACTGGCACCAGTCTTCGAACCGCTCCGTCATATCTTCCAGCTTGACGAACACCTTGCCGATTGCCGCCCGTAATGGGGAAGGCGCAAACGGATTCACCGCCCCCTTCTCACCCTTATCCGGGGCGAGCGTGAGAAGATGAATGGGTTTTTCCGCCAAACGCTGCTGTTTCCGCGTCATAGGACGATCGAAGCCTTCCGAGCCTTATCGGCAAACTTTTCCCAATTCATTACTCTTTCCGATAGTCCGAGTCAATGGCGAGTGGGTGTTTTTTTCTCCCCCGGTCCGACTGACGCGCCCGGACCGAGACAGGGTCTGGGCGACAGGCCAGCCTAAAACTTGGTCACGCTGGAGAAGTGAAAATCGTGGATGCGCATGGCAGGCACCAGCGCTTTTCCTGTTTCGGACGTCACGGCCTCAGCCGGCGCGGTATAGGTTTCTACTTGATTAAAGGCGCGCAGCGGACTCTCGTGAAAGCGAAAATTTCGGACGGCGGACGTGATCTCCCCGTTTTCTATCAGGAATGTGCCATCCCTGGTCATGCCGGTCAGCGTCAGGTCGGACGGATTGACGGGACGGATATACCAGAAGTTCGTCACGAGGATGCCTCGTTGCGTCGTGCGAATGAGGTCGTCCACCCTGGTGCCGATAGGACGTTCGCCTGATAAGTGGGGCGACTCCAATGTCGTGAGGGGTTCGATCTGATGCTCGCGAGCCGTATACCGATCATGCAGAAGCTGCGTCAGGACACCCGACTCGATCCAGCCGGACTCGATCACCGGCAACCCTTCGTGCGTAAAGCCGTTTCCCAGGAGGTCCGCATGGGCCGGTTGATTCACCAGCGAGAGCCGGCGATCGATGATTCGGGAGCCCAACTTTCCGCTGAATGGGCTGGTCCCCTTATAAAAAGACTTGGCATCCAACATCCAGATCATCCAGCTGAGGAGTCCGGCCACGGCAGCCGGTTCCAGGATGACCGTGTACCGGCCCGGCGGCAGCTCCTGTGGCTCGTCCGCCCCCCGCTTGGCCTTGATAATGGCTGCCAGGGTGCGCTCCTGCACATGCAGGCGGTCGATGGATCGATGGGCCGCAGCCGACCATCCGGTGGCGTCGCCGGCCTGCACGGTCAGGCTGAACCGCCCTTCGGTGCGTTCTTCATAGGCGCGCAATCCCGTCTCAGCAGCCAATCCCACAGTCGTCGTGCTGGACGACACGGTGCCGGCGGCGTTGAGATTTTCCATTTTGCATTGCCCGATCGCTTCGCGCGCATAGTCGAGCCGTCGGGCCGGGCCGGCGGCAGTCGTTTCCGGACGGGACGTGGGCAGGGACAAATAGCTTTGCGCGCCGACCGGCGGAAGGTATTCCGGATCGTCGGGGGAGAGCCGCGCGAGCGATTCGGCCTGCTTCAGGGCTTCGCGAACTGCCCCGGCGGTAAAATCCGTGGTGCTGGCGGTGCCATGCTGGCGCCCGAAGGCCACGGTGACGGAGAGGTGGCCCCGCCGAAGATTGACGTTCTGAATGATCTGGTTGTTGGCGAACCGCGTGGTACCGCCGTGGCTATCGCGCAATGAGAAGAAGGTGTGATCGCCCGTAGAGTGACTCATCACGAGGTCCGCCAGAAACTCAAACTCCTGGCGACTCGTCAGTTTCGGCCATGAGGACGTGATCGATGACGTCATGCGTCCGCCTTCGTGTGTCCGCTGATCACGTCCACGCGCCGGAAGCGGGCGTGGGATGCAGCGTGAGTCATCCAGCCCGATTGGCCGGGCTGCCCTTTACCGCACGTGATGAAGCCATACCGGCGACGATGAGTGGCATCGGCGACGCCGTCGCAGCGGCCCCAGAATTCCGGGGTGATGCCGTGATAGATGACATCCCGCACCATGTGCGTCCGCCGGCCATTCTCGATCAGCCAGAACGCGTCGCCACCGAACTGAAAATTATACCGCCGCTGGTCGATACTATAGGACCCATGGCCTTCGATATAAATGCCCCGCTTCACGTCGGCCAGCAGGTCATCCAACGTGGAGGTTCCCGCTTCAAGACCGATGTTCGCAATCCGGACCATGGGAACCGATCCCCAGCTATCGGCGCGGTTCGATCCGCGTGACCGCTCTTCCTTGATTCGTGGTGCCACCTCTCGATTTGTGCAGTACCCGACGAAAATGCCCTCTCGGACAATGTCCCACTTCTGGCAGCTGACGCCGTCATCGTCATACCCGGTCGCCGCCAGCGTCCCCGGTTCGGTGTTGTCAGCCACGAGGTTCACGTCCGCTGAGCCATACCGGTACGTGCCGCGTTTGTCGGGTGTCAGAAAACTGGTTCCGGCATAATTGGCTTCATACCCGAGGGCGCGATCCAATTCGCTCGGATGTCCGCAGGACTCATGCATCGTCAAGGACAGGTGCTCGGGATCCAGCACCAGGTCGTACCGTCCCGCATCGATCGCCGGAGCCCGCACTTTCTCCACGGCCTGTTCCGCGATGCGCGCCCCTTCACGCGCCCAGTCGGCGTCGCGCACAAGCTCATAGCCCGTACGCAGATGGGGAGTGTTGAACGACCGGCTCGCAAACCGTCCGTTATGGACGGCCGTTGCCGTACAATCCCCCTGCATCGCCAGCAGGTCAAACTCGAGATGCGAACCTTCAGTGGAGACGAACAGTTTGCGATCGCGTTGAGCCCATAGGCTGGCGTGACTCCTCACCACACCGGGATGCCGCTGGATGATGTCCATCGTACTCAGAAGCAGTGCGGTTTGTTCTTCCAATGGAACCGCGAAGGGATCCAGGCGGCAGGGAGTAACAATGCGGTCTCGATGCACCGGCTCGGGGGCCAGGTGGACTTTGGAGATCGCGAGAGAGGCCGAACCTTTGGCAATTTCGACGGCCAGATCGGCGACACGAGGAATTTCTTCGAGTGAAATGATGGAGCTAGCGGCAAAACCCCAAGCGCCGCGGTGCAGCACGCGGATGCCAAACCCTCGATCGGTGGAATCGCGGATATGGGCGATGCGGCGGTCTTCGCCGCTGATGGTCCGCGTCGTCGTATCAAGCAGGCGGATATCCGCATACTCGACTCCCGCCGAAGACACACGAGACAAGGCCAATTCGGCCAGCTCGTCCCACTGCGATCCACTCATAGCGGCGTCTTTCTCTGCGCCGAATGCACAGGCAGTTTCGCGTAGTATAACAAGATCGCGGTCGCTCGTGCCTGCCTTTTCATCGGCAGGCGGTTCACCTACAATCAAGATGGCATGATCACTCCACCGCAGACACCCCGGCAGCGAATCATGACGCTGCTGACCGGCACGTTGTTATCTTCTCATCAGTTGGCGCAACTTGTCGGCATGCCGGAGCGCCAGGTGGAAGATCACCTGACCCACATCGTCAAAACGCTCGCACGCGACACTTCACGAACATTTCTGTTGGAACCGTCCCACTGTCAGGATTGTACGTACACCTTCCGCGATCGAACCAGGCTCACGCGACCAAGCCGGTGTCCCCGCTGCCGCAGCGAAGCCATTACCTCTCCACGATATGGCATCCGGGAAGAGTCCGGTTCATGATGATGCGGCCTGTCTCCGCCAGGCCACTGGAAACCCTGCGAGCGTGGCAGACCGGCAATGAGCACGCCACGCGACCGATACATGAACGGACCGTCGCATGAATACATTCCTGACGTGGGTCATTCTCATCCTGCTCGTGAGCACATCGGCCTGCGGGCCGGATCAGGCGTCGCACATGCTCGAGACCGCCCAGTTTGAAGAGCGACAAACCAACAAGGCCCACGCGAAGGAACTGTACGAAGACATCATCCGTCACTATCCGGACAGTCCCGCCGCCAAGACCGCACGGACACGGCTGACGG